>JAFGEZ010000040.1 GCA_016931295.1 Candidatus Krumholzibacteriota bacterium | reverse complement strand
GTCACCACGACGGGCCGGCCGCCCCCGTCGCGCACCGCGCCGGCGAGGAGGATGGCGAACGGTGTCTTGCCTCCCCCGCCGACCTCGAGGTTCCCCACCGAGATCACGCGCGGCCGCCTTCCGCCGGGCGGCGGCGGGGCCGCTCCGCCTCTCCACGCCGCGCCGAGCCGCCAGGCGGCCGCGGCGACCGCCCTGGCGGGGAGAAGAAACGCCCACGCGCCCCGGCCAGACCATGCCCTGATCCCCGCCGGGTAGCGTTCAATGATCCGCATGCGGCCACACCTCTCCGTCAGCGTACCCCAGATCGCGGTCGAGTTTCGCCGTCATCCCGGCGAGCGTCTCCTCGAGTCCTCGCCGCAGGCGCTCGCGTTCGGCGGCGTCGGCATCCCGCGGCACGACGAAGGGGGCCCCGTGGTCGACGATCACGCGCGCGAAGGGCGCAGGCACCTGGAAGCGGTCCCACGAGCCGAGGAGGCGGCGGGGCCTGGCCGCGTCGGCGATCGGAAGGACCGCCGCGCCGGTCATCCTGCTCAGCTCGATGACGCCCTGTTGCACCTCGCCCCGCGGTCCCCGCGGCCCGTCGACGGTCAGCCCCAGGTCGAGGCCGTCGCGGGCCGCGGCGGCGAGCTCCCGCAGGGCCCGCGCCCCCCCGCGCGTCGTCGAGCCCTTGAGATGCCCGAAGCCGAGCCGCGCGATGATCCGGCCCATCAGGTCGCCGTCGTAGTGCTCCGAGGCGAGCACCTGGACGTGCCTGCCGCGGTGCGTCCACGAGAGGGCGAGCAGGCGACCGTGCCAGAAGGGATAGATGACGTTCCCCGAGAGCCCGCGCGCCTCCCGCTCGCGCTCGAGCCCGCGGATCTCGATCCGCCATGTGGCGCCGAGGAGCGCGACCGCCGCCGCGCCGACGACGCTCGCCGCCCCCGGATGCAAACGCAGCCTCATGCCCCTCCCGTGCCGGCCATCTCGAGGGCGATCTCGGCGACCCGCGCCGCCCCGGGCCCATCGAGGAGACGTCTGAGGTCGATGAGATCCGAGGACATCCGCCGGTACCGGCCGGCGTCGTCGAGGAGGCCGAGGGCCTCGGCGGCGACCCGTTCCCCCGTCGCGTCGCCCTGGATCAGCTCGGGGACGATCCGCCTGTTCGCGAGGACGTTCGGCATCGCGATCCACGGAATGCGGACGAGGCAGCGGCCGAGCGCGTGGGAGAAGGCCGACGAGCGGTAGAGCACCACCGTCGGCGTGCCGGAGAGCGCCGACTGGAGTGTCACCGTGCCGGAGCAGGCCAGCGAGAGGGCCGCGCCGGGCAGATGGTCGATCCCGTCCCGCACGTAGCGGGTGCGGCCGGCGATCGACGCCGGCACCGGCGCCATCGATTCGTCGATGAGCGGCGCGAGTCCCACGACGAACCGCGCGTCGGGCCGCCTGGCCCCGATCAGTTCGGCCGCCCTGCCGAGCGGGGCGGCCGTCCGCGCCGCCTCGTGTTTCCTGCTCCCCGGAAAGAGGAGGACGTCGAAGGGTCGTTTCCTCGCGGGCGCCTCCTTCGGTGCGGGCGGCGCGGGAATCTCTCCGAGCATCGGGTGGCCGACGAATTCGGCGGGGATCCCGGCTTTCGCGTAGAGCTCCTCCTCGAAGGGCAGGATGACGGCGATCCGGTCGACGACGCGACGCATCCGTCCGAGCCGCCACCGCCCCCAGGCCCAGACCTGCGGCCCGATGAAATAGAGGACGGGGACGCCCGCGTTCGAGGCGCGCGCGGCGAGGCGGAGATTCATGCCGGGATAATCGACCGGGACGAAGAGGTCGATCTCTTTCCGGTCGAAGAGACGCCCGATGCGCCGTTCGAGCGACAGAACGCGGGGAATGCCGTGGATGATCTCCGAGAAACCCATGAAGGCGTAGCGATCCATCGGATAGCGGACCTCGGCGCCCGCCCGTTGCACCTCCGGCCCGCCGAGCGCGATGATCCGCGTCGACGGATCGAGCCGGAACAGTTCGCGGACGAGCATGGCGGCGTGCTGGTCGCCGCTCGTCTCGCCGCAGGTCAGGAGGATCGTCGGCACGGGAACCCCCCGTCAGAGACACTCGAGGATGCGCTCGGCGACGCCGAGCGCCGCGAGCCCCTGCATTCCCGTCACCCGCGGCTCGTGTCCGTCCGCGACGGCGGAGAGAAAGGAGGCGATCTCCTTTCTGAGCGGTTCATCTCCGTCGATCTCGACGGAAACGGGGCGGATGAAGCAGGTCGGATCGGCGGAGACGACCGCCGGATCGACCCCGGGAGTCCGTTCGAACGCCTCGACCGTCTTCGCCCGCAGATCGGCGGAGACGTACCGGTTCTCCTGGAAGAACCTGATCTTCCTGAGCGGCTCGCGAGAGATGCGGCTCGCGGTGAGATTCGCCACGCACCCCCCCGCGAACTCGAGGCGGGCGTTGACGATGTCGGGGGAGTCGGTGAGCACGCCCGCTCCCGAGGCGCGCAGATCGACGAGCTTTTCGCCGCCAAGGACGTCGAGCACGAGGTCGATGTCGTGGATCATCAGGTCGACGACGACCGAGACGTCCGTTCCGCGCGGGGTGAAGGTGCCGAGCCGATGCGATTCGATGAACCGCGGCCGGTCGAGAAGCCGGGCGGCGGCCTCGTAGGCGCCGTTGAACCGCTCGATATGGCCCACCTGGAAGCAGACACCCCGCTCGGCGGCGAGGCGCACGAGCTTTTTCCCCTCCGCCGCGCTCGAGGCGATCGGCTTCTCGACGAGAACGTGGACGCCCCGCTCCATGGCGGCGGTCACCGCCTCGACGTGGTCGGTGGCCGGGGTGCAGACGCTCACCGCGTCGACGTGCCCGAGGAGGTCGTCGATCGAGCTGCAGACCAGGCCGCCGAATCGTTTTGCCGCCTCCTCCGCGCGGCCGCGGTCGATGTCGTGCAGGCACACGAGCTCGACGCCGTCTATGGCCGAGTAGTTCCGCGCGTGGTTCATGCCGAGGCTTCCGACGCCGATGACGCCGGCCCTCAGGTTGCGGGTCGCCCCGTCCATCCCGCACCTCCCGCTGTGTATGGAACGAACGCCCTACTTGGTGATGCCGCGTTTCGAGCCGCGGATGAAGTCGACGAACATCTTGATGTCCGGATTCTGCGGCAGTTCCCTCTCGATCCGCTCCGCCGCCTGGGACACGTTCAGGTTGCTCCGGTACAGGATCACGTACGCCTTCTTGATGAGGCACCGTTGCTCGAAACTGAATCCGCGGCGCTTGAGCCCCGTGCTGTTGGTGCCGCTCACCTTCGGCGGGGATCCGGCGACCTTGATGAAGGGCGGGATGTCCTTCGAGATGCGGCTGCCGCCGCCGACGAAGGAATGGGCCCCGATCGAGGCGAACTGGTGCACCGGCGTGAGGCCGCCGATGATCGCGTAATCGTGGATCGTGACGTACCCGGCGAGATTCACCGCGTTGGCGAGGACGACATTGCTCCCGATGCGGCAGTTGTGGGCGACGTGGGTGTAGGCCATCAGCAGGTTGCCGTTCTCGACGACCGTGCTCTCGCCCTCCTCGCAGGCGAGATGGATCGTCGCATACTCGCGGATGACGTTGCCGTCGCCGATCTCGACGTACGTCTCCTCCTCCTCGTACTTGAGATCCTGGGGATCGAGGCCGATCGCGGCGCCGTGATAGATGTGGTTGTTCCGGCCGATCGTCGTCCGTCCCTCGATGCGGGCACAGGAATCGATCCGGGTGAAGTCCCCGATCCTGACCCGTCCGCCGACGATCGTCCAGGGCCCGATCGTGACGTCCGTCCCGAGCTCCGCCCCGGGGTCGACGATCGCGGTCGGGTGTATGTCGACGGCCATCTGTTCCTCCCTCAGCGATCCACGATTGACGAGGTGAGCTCGGCCTCGGCGACGGCGACGCCGTCGACGAAGGCCTTCCCCCTCATCCTGCAGTAGCGTCTCTTCAACGACACCATCTCGAGCTCGAAGCGGATCTGGTCGCCGGGAACGACCGGCTTCCTGAACTTCGCCTTGTCGATGCCGATGAAATAGACCAGGTACTTCTCCGGCGTATCGACGCTTGACAGCAGCAGGATGCCGCCGACCTGCGCCATCGCCTCGATGATGAGCACGGCGGGCATGATCGGGTGTCCGGGAAAGTGCCCGACGAAGAAGGGCTCGTTCACCGTCACGTTCTTTATCCCCACGACCCGTTTCCGGTCCTCGAGCTCGAGTATCCGGTCCACGAGGAGGAAGGGGTAGCGATGCGGCATGATCCGCTGGATCATGTTGATGTCGTAGAGACCCTTCGCGCCGCCCGTCGCCGTCGCTCGCTGCCGCGAGAGCCGCTCGGCGAGGCGCCGGACGAAGTGCATGTTGTACCGGTGGCCGGCCCTGACGGCGATCACGTGTCCCTCGATCGGGGCGCCGACGAGGGTCAGGTCGCCGACGATATCGAGGATCTTGTGCCGCACGAATTCGTCGGGGAACCGGAGCGGCGTGTCGTTCATGATGCCGTCGTCATCGACGACGATGGCGTTCTCGAGACTCCCTCCCCGTATCAGCCCCAGGTTGCGGAGCATCTCGACATCGGACATCAGGGCGAACGTGCGCGCGGGAGCGACCTCGTCGGCGAAGGTCTCCGGGTTGATCTCGAAGGAGGCGTACTGCGTGCCGATGTGGCGGTTCTCGTACTCGATCGTGAACGACACCTTGAACCTGTCGTGGGGAACGGCGATCAGTTCGACGCCGTCCTCCTCCCAGACGACGGGCGTCGTGATCTTGAGGGGGCGTATCGGCGCGCCCTGGACGGTGATGCCCGCTTCCCGGATCAGCGCGACGAGCTGCATGCAGGAGCCGTCGCGCGGCTCGGGCGGCTCGTCGGCGTCGATCTCGATGACGAGGTTGTCCACCTGGAGGCCCGAGACGGCCGCGAGGATGTGTTCGACGGTGTGGATCTTCGCGTCCCCCGAGGCGATCGTCGTGTTCCTGACCGGATCCCCGTCGGGGATGTTGCCGGCGATCGCGCGGATGTCGACCGGCACGTCGAGGTCGACGCGCCTGAAGACGATCCCCGTATCCGGCGAGGCGGGCTTGAAGACCGTCCGCACCTTCTTTCCCGTGTGGAGACCGATTCCCTCGTAGGCGAAGGACCGCTCAATCGTCCTCTGCTGGCGCACCACTTCCTGGTCCTTTCTCGAGAGCCTCCACCCGCGCCCGCAGTTCCCTGAACTCCCTGAGCAGGTCCGGAAGGCGTTTGCTCGCAGCGTAGATCTTGCGCGCCTGCGTGTGCTCGCGCGCCGGGTAGCCGGAGACGCTCGTCTGCGGCGGGATCGATTTCGTGACGCCCCCCTGGGCGCCGACACGGGCGCCGTCGCCGATCCTGATGTGACCGACGAGCCCCGCCTGGCCGGCGAGCACGACGTTCCTGCCGAGCTCGGTGCTCCCCGAGATCCCCGCCTGGGCGGCGAGGATCGAGTCCTCGCCGATCACGACGTTGTGGGCGATCTGGCAGAGATTGTCGATCTTGCAGCCCCGCCTCACGAGGGTGACCCCGGTCGTCGCCCGGTCGATCGTCGTGTTCGCGCCGATCTCGACGTCCTCCTCGATCCTGACGATCCCGATCTGGGGGATCTTGAGATGGATGTCCCCCTGCCTCGCGTATCCGAAGCCGTCCGATCCGATCACCGCTCCCGCGTGGACGATGACCCGATCGCCGATCTCGCATCGCTCGCGGACCGTGACATGCGGATAGATCAGGCAGCGTTCACCGATCGCCGCGTCGGCGCAGACACAGGTGTGCGGGAGGATCGTCGTTTGCGCTCCCACGGTCGCGCGTTCCCCGACGTACGCGAAGGCGCCGATGGAGACCTCGTCGCCGATCGCCGCGCTGTCCGCGACGACCGCGGTCGGGTGGATCCCCCGCGGGTAGATCGTGGTCGGATCGTCGGCGAAGAGCGTTACCACGCGCAGGAATGCGAGATACGGATTGTCGACGCGCAGGATCGGGCGGGGGGAATCGCCGTCGCGGTCCGCGATCACCGCCGAGGCCCCGGTCTCGCCGAGAAACGCCTCGTAGCGGGGATTGGCGAGAAAGGTGATCTCCCCGGTTTGCGCCTCCTTGATGCCGGCCACGCCGCTGATCACGACGTCTCCCGGGCCGATGACGACGCCGTCGACAATCTCCGCCAGTTCCTGTAGCGTGTACCTGACCATCAGTCACACCCGGTCGTCCGCTGCTCCCGCACGGCTGCGGGACTGCCCGCGGCGTTCGTCCGCCGAGGGGCGGAAGGTCGAAAGGATAGGCCGCCGTCGGGCGGCGAGCTGTTCTACTGGATCGACTCCATCTGCTCCTGGAGACGGAGCAGGACCGCTTCGGTCAGATCGATCTCCTTGATCGCGTAGACGATGTTCCCCTGGGCGGCGTCGAGGATGATGGTGTAGCCCTGTTCCTTGGCGATCGTGGCGATGACGCCGTTGATCTTCTCGACGATCGGCTGGGTCAGCTCCCGGTTCCTGCGGGCCGCCTCGCCGTTGTCGCCGAAAACATCCTGCATGTACTGCTGGTATTCCTTGAACTTCTGGTCGAGTTCGAGCTTCTTCTCGGCGAGCTTCTCCTCGCTGAGCATCAGGCTCTGGCTCTGGAGCGATTCGCGCATCTGCGCCAGCTCGGCCTCCATCGCCTCGGCCTTCTGTTTCCAGTCGGCGACCTCCTTGGCGTAGACCTCCTCGGCCTCGACGGTCTCCTTGAACTCGGCGAATATCTTGCCCGTGTCGATGTAGCCGATCTTCTGCTCCTGGGCGGCTGCCGTACCGCAGGCGAGAACGGTCAGAAGGATGGCCACAAACGCGATCGCGTACCGTTTCATCGTCGTTCCTCCCGTGTCTGGTTTGGACTTTACCAAATATATCCTTTTTTCCGTCGGGGGAAACACCTTTTTAGAAGAAGGTGCCGAAGGTGAAATGGGGTTCCCACCCGGGGGCCCCGTCCTTGTCGAAACCGTACCCGTAATCGAATCCGAGATTGCCGAGGCCGGGCATCTCGAGCCTCACCCCGAGGCCGAGCCCCCGCCTGAGATCGAATATATTCGCTTCGCCGAAGGAGTTCCAGACATTCCCCGCGTCGAGGAAGATCAAACCGTAGACCTGGGAGGAGAAGGGGAAGAGGATCTCCTGCGTGAAGGTGGTCATGAAATTGCCGCCGACGTAGGCGTCGTTCCCGTCGGGGACGACCTCGTAGAAATCGTAGCCCCGCAACGCGTAACGGCGGTTTCCGCCGAGCCGGTACTTCTCGTAGTCCTGGACCCCCCCCGCGCCGCCGAAGTCGTCGATCAGACCGGCGGTCATGTCGAGATGGAACGTGAACTTCCAGAAGATGTTGCGGAACCACGACATGCCGGCAGTGTAGCGGATGAACTTCACGTTTCCCCCGAGGGGTCCGCCGGCGAACTCGGTGCTCAGGCTCGTGACCGACCCCGTCGTCGGGTGGAAGGGGCTGTCGGTCGAGTTCCGGGTGAGCGACAGCATGAACGAGCTCTTGTTGAGCGGCCAGTCGACCTCCCGGAGCGCCCCCGTCTCGGGGTAGCTCTCGGAGAAGTTCGAGAGCTCGACCTGCTCGAGCCGGTAGGAGCCGGAGATCCGCGTGTAGTCGAGCAGCGGGAAGGGATGACCGAGCTGCAGCGAGAAGCCCTTCCTGCGGTCGGTGTAGTAGAGCTGCTGCACCCGGTCGAGTATCCAGTTGAAGAGATTGACGGTGAAGGCCGTCTCGGTGCCGAAGAGGTTCGGCTCGGTGTACCGGCAGTTCAGGTTGGTCCGGTACTTTCCGAACTCCCAGTCGAGGGCGATGCTGTTGCCCCTGCCGAGAAAATTCGGCTCCTGGATGCCGAAGAATCCGCTCGCGGAGTAGAGCTGGGAGAAACCGAAGCCGAACTTGAAGTTACCCGTCTGCTTCTCCTCGACGGCGATGAGCAGGTTGATGTCTCCCGCGTCGTTCACCGGCTCGGTGTCGATGTTCGGGGGACCGGCGAAGTACCCGAGCTGGAAGACGTCCCTGAGGCTCCGCTGCACGCGGTTCAGCTCGAACTTGTCGCCCGGGTAGGTCCGGAACTCGCGCCGGATGACGTCCTCGAAGGTCTTGGCATTGCCGGAGATCTTGATCTCCCTGATGTACGCCGGATCGTTCTCGACGATCTGCAGATCGAGGTCGATGCGCCGGCGTCGGATCGACCGCTCGGGAATCACCCTGCTCCAGATGTACCCCCGCTCCCAGTAGAGGCTGTTGACCTGCCCGACCTGCCCGATCTCGATCATCTCGCGGGCGTAGGGATCCCCTTCCTCGACCGTGATCAAGGCGGCGATCTCCTCGTCGGTGACCGTCTCGTTCCCCGACCAGGTGATATCACCGAGAACGTACCGCGGCCCCTCGTCGACGGCGATGAAGAGATCGACCTTCCCCCCCCCGTCGACCTCCTCCTGCGAGGCCAGTTCGACGGTTGCGTCGAGGTATCCCTCGTTCTCGTAGAGCCGCCGGAGGGTCTTGAGATCCTCCTCGATCTGCTTCGGCTTGAGATCGCCGCCGCGCCACCATCGGTCCTCGCTGCTCTCCATCGCGTCGCGGAGCGTCTTCGAGTCGATCTGGCCGTTGCCCAGGAAATCGATGTGGCGGATCTTGATCTTGCCGCCCTCGCGGATGCGATAGAGCACCACCGCCCGGCCGTCGTCGTCGGGCGTTCCCGTGACCGTCTCGACCCGCGTGCGGTTGTATCCCTTCTCGGCGTAGAGCGCGCGGATCGCCTCGGCGTCCTTCGTCATGATCGACGGGCGCGCGAAGAAGCCTTCACGCAGGAGGATCTTGGCCTCGACGTCGCTCTTTTTGAGCTTGTCGGTGCCCTCGACGACGACGCGGCTCACCCGGGGATACTCCTGCACCTCGAGGACGATCGTCACCGCCCCGCCCTCGATCCGCCGGAAGGCCCGGATGTCGGCGAAATCCTTCGAGCGGACGAGACGCTTGATCCCCGCCGTGACGGCCTCGGGACGGAAATCGACACCTTCCCTGAGGCCGAAGATCGAGATGATCCTCTCCGCGGAGATATTCCTGTTCCCCCTGACCTCGATGCGGTCGATCCTCTGCGCGATCGCCGGCGCGGCGAGGAGAAGGAGCATCGTCATCGTCATGCACGCGAGTCTCGTGCGGGCCATCCGCGTTTCCTCCCGGACAAATTCGGTGAATGCTAGCACAGCCCCCCGGTCCCTGCAAACCGAAATCGCCCTCCGCGGGGATCGCCGATAAAACACCCGCCGGATGCGCCGCGGCCGGTCGCGATGGACCGGCCACGGGGGATGCCTGGTGGTTGTACGTCCGCGCCGGAAGAAGGTTCCGGCTCAGGGCTGGGTCTGCTTCACCGTCTCGAAGAGGAGGGTCTTCGCCCCGGGGTCGGTGGTGATCCGGAGCCGCTCGTTCCTGGTGATCGCCCCGGAGAGCATCCGCTCGGAGAGCGGATCCTCGAGCAGCTTCTGGATCGCCCGCTTGAGGGGGCGGGCGCCGAGCTCGGGATCGAAGCCCCGGTCGAGGATGTACTCCTTCGCCTCCATCGTGATCTCGAAATCGAGCCCCTGCGACTCGAGCCGCCTGTAGAGATCGGCGAGGAGGATCTCGATGATCTGCATGAGATCCTCGCGGAGGAGCTGGCGGAAGACGATGATCTCGTCGAGACGGTTGATGAACTCGGGATTGAAGAGCTGCTTCGCCGCATCGAGGATCTTCGACTTCATGTGCTGGTAGCCGGCATCGTCCTCGTCGGAGACGAAACCCATCCCCTTCCTGCCCTTGACCTCCTTGGCCCCGACGTTGGAGGTCATGATCAGGACGGTGTTCTTGAAATCGACCCGGCGGCCGAAGGAATCGGTGAGCGACCCCTCCTCGAGGATCTGCAGAAGGAGGTTGAAGACATCCGGGTGCGCCTTCTCGATCTCGTCGAGCAGCACGACGGAGTAGGGCTTGCGGCGCACCTTCTCGGTGAGCTGGCCTCCCTCCTCGTACCCCACGTATCCCGGGGGCGCGCCGACGAGCCGCGAGATGGCGAACTTCTCCATGTACTCCGACATGTCGATCTGGATGAGGGCGTCCTCGCTCTCGAAGAGGGTGGCCGAGAGCGTGCGGGCGAGTTCGGTCTTGCCCACGCCCGTCGGTCCGAGGAAGATGAAGGAACCGATCGGACGCCGCGGATCGCGCAGGCCCGCGCGGTTCCGGCGCACGGCGGTGGCGATCGCCTTGAGGGCCTCCTCCTGGCCGACGACCCGCCTGCGCAGCTCCCCCTCGAGATTGAGGAGCTTGACCGTCTCCTCCTCCTCGACGTCGGAGACGGGGATACCGGTCATCTCCGAGATGACGGCCGCGATGTCCTTCTCGGTGACGACCGACTCCTTCTCCTGCCGGGATTCGCTCCACTCGCGGTGCATCTCCTGCAGGGTGCCCCGGAGCTCCTTCTCCGTGTCGCGGAAGGCGGCGGCCTTCTCGAATTCCTGGGCCTGGATCGCCGATTCCTTCTCGAGGGCGACCTCCTCGATGCGTTTCTCGATCTTGCGGAGCTCCTCCGGCACGGTCGTGACGGTCAGGCGCGCCCGCGCCCCCGCCTCGTCGATGATGTCGATCGCCTTGTCGGGGAGGAATCTGCCCTGGATGTACCGCTGCGAGAGGTGCACGGCCTGCGTGATGGCCTCGTCGGTGAACTTCGTCCGGTGATGGGCCTCGTACTTGTCGCGGAGCCCCTTGATGATCCGGATCGTCTCGTTCTCGGTCGGCGGATTGATGATGACCGACTGGAACCGGCGCTCGAGGGCGCCGTCCTTCTCGATGTGCTTGCGGTACTCGTCGAGCGTCGTCGCCCCGATGCACTGGATCTCGCCGCGGGCGAGGGCGGGCTTGAGCATGTTCGAGGCGTCGATCGCCCCCTCGGCACCGCCGGCGCCGACGATCGTGTGGATCTCGTCGATGAAGATGATCACCTGCTCGTTGTCGCGGATCTCGTTGATGATCGTCTTGAGACGTTCCTCGAACTGTCCCCTGTATTTCGTTCCCGCAACGATTGATGCGAGATCGAGCGTGGTTATCCTCTTGTCCCGGAGCAATTCGGGCACCTTGCTCTCGACGATCCGCTGGGCGAGTCCCTCGACGATCGCCGTCTTCCCGACGCCCGGCTCGCCGATCAAAACGGGATTGTTCTTTTTCCGCCTGCAGAGGATCTGGACGATACGGCCGATCTCGTGGTCGCGGCCGATGATCGGGTCGAGCTTGTTGTCGCGCGCGAGCTGCGTCAGGTCGCGGCCGAACTGGTCGAGCGTCGGCGTCTCGCTCTTCTCCTTGATGGCGCGCTTCGCGCCGGGCCCGCCGCTGCGCGCGAGGATCTTCATGATCTCGTCGCGCACGCGCTTGCGGTCGACGCCGAGTTCGAGCAGCACCCGCGCGGCCACGCCGTCCCCCTCCCGGATGAGGCCGAGGAGCAGGTGTTCCGTGCCGACGTAGGAATGGCCGAGCAGGCGCGCCTCCTCGACGGCGAGCTCGAGGACCCGCTTCGCACGCGGCGTGAGCGGCACCTCGCCGATCGTGAGCGTCCCCCCGACCGGCTTCACGAGGTTCTCCACCGCCTGCTGGATCTGCTCGAAATCGAGGTCGAGCTTGCGCAGCACCATCGCGGCGATCCCCTCACCCTCGCGGACGATCCCGAGGAGGAGATGCTCGGTGCCGATGTACTCGTGCTGGAGACGGTTCGCCTCGTCCCTCGCGAGGTAGATGACCTTCCTGACCCGTTCGGTGAACTTGTCGTTCATCGTTCTGCCCGCTTCCTTTCCTCAGCCCGCCCGGCGCCTCATCCGCCGAACCGGGCGCGCACGTAATCCGCCCGGCACCGGTCCCGCTCCTCGGCGTCCATCGCGCGCCGGAAGAGGAACTGCAGATGCATGGGCTGTATCATGATCGTCATCTCGTTGATATCGGCGAGGCCGACGTCGGTGATGATGCCCATCCCGACGCCCATCCGCACCGAGGATATCAGGCCCATCGCTTCCTTCGACGTCAGCACCCTCGCGGTCCGCAGAATGCCCGCGGCCCGCCATATGGAATCCTCCAGCAAACTCCGTGCCTTCCGCATCAGCACCTCGCGGGCCTTTTTCTCGAATTCCAACAGCTTACGGACATGGCTCACGAGGTTCCGCACGGTATCGGCCTCGGAGACCCCGAGGGTGATGCTGTTGGAGACCTGGAAGAAATTGCCCATCGCCTGAGAGCCCTCGCCGTAGGCGCCGCGGACGGTGAGGCGGACGTGGCTGAGGCCGTCGAGGACCGGCGCGATGTCCTTGTTGCGAACGAGACCGGGGAGATGGACCATCGCCGAGACGCGCATGCCCGTGCCGACGTTGGTCGCGCAGGCGGTGAGATAGCCGAGCCGCTCCGACCAGGCGTACGGCAGCCGGCCGTCGATCTCGTCGTCCAGGCCGTCGATGCGGGCGAACGCCTCGCCGAGGCTCAGCCCCGACGAGACGGCCTGCAGCCGGAGATGATCCTCCTCGTTGATCATCACGCTCATCGATTCCGTCCTGTCCACGACGAGGCTGCGGCCGACGTGCTTCTTCACCATCGCCAGGGAGACGAGGCGCCGTTCGGCGAGCAGCATCCGGTCCGGCTCGGGAGCGTCGTCGAGATCGATGACGATGGCCCCGCCGAGGGAGGCGGTCTCCCCGATCGCCCCGCGCACCTCGTCGCGGATGGCGGCCAGTTCCGCGGCGTCCGCCCGGTGCGTGAAGGAGCGCAGATCGAGGTTGCGGGCCAGCCGCACGCGGGAGGACATCACCAGCTCGCTCTCCTCGTTCTGTCCCGAGAGCCACGAGGCAGGCTCGCTGATCAGCTCGTCGATCGCCCCCATCAGTCCGCCCCCCCCTCGTCCGTCGAGCCGATCGAGCGGATCTCGTCGCGGATCTCCGCGGCCCGCTCGTAGCGCTCCTCGGCGACGGCGTCCGCGAGCTCCCGGCGGAGATCCTCGAGCCGGCGCCGCCGGCTCGGGCCGCCGAGACGTCCGGGAATCTTGCCGCGGTGGCGGGTATTGCCGTGCATGTGGCTGAGCGACGGCATGAGCCCCTCCCCGAAGTGTTCGTAGCACGCCGAGCAGCCGATCTTCCCGGCCTTCATGATCGACGCCAGGGTCGCTCCGCAGTTCGGACACCGGTCGCGCATGCCCGCCGGGGCGGCGCCCGCCGCGTCGCTCATCAGCCCGGAGAGGAGATGCTCCATCGTGAAGTTGCTCTTCTTGAGGTAATCGAAACCCTTCTCGTCGGCGCACTGCCGGCAGAGATGGATCTTCTCCACCGTGTCGCCCATTACGTTCGTGAAGTGGATCGTCGCCTCGCGTTTCCTGCAGAACTGGCACAGCATGCAAACCGCCCGTCAGATCGGCGAAAGCCGGCCGTTTTCGAGACGCAGGCCGCGGTCGGCCCGCTCGGCGAGCTCACGCTTGTGGGTCACCACCACGAAGCTTTCTCCCGTGCTCCGGCTCAACTCGACGAGCAGCGCGTGAAGGCTCTCGCTGTTCGTCTCGTCGAGGTTGCCCGAGGGCTCGTCGGCGAGCACGATCCCCGGATCGTTCATCAGGGCCCGCGCGACGGCGACCCGCTGCTGCTCGCCGCCGGAGAGCTCCGCGGGACGATGCGCCACGCGATCGGAGAGGGCGACCCGCGAGAGGAGCATGCGGGCCCGTTTCTCGGCTTCCGCCCGCGGACGGCCGCCGAGAACGGCCGGCATCATCACGTTCTCGATCGCGCTGAACTCGGGGAGCAGGTAGTGGAACTGGAAGACGAACCCGAGATCGCGGTTGCGGATACGGTCGAGCTCGCGCTCGCCGCATGCCGTCGTATCGACCCCCCGGATCAGGACGCGACCGCCGTCGGGACGATCGAGCGTACCGAGAATGTGCAGCAGCGTGCTCTTCCCGGCGCCCGAGGCGCCGAGGATCACGACGACCTCCCCCTGCGCGACGGCGAAGTCGACGCCCTTGAGGACGCTGATCGGCGTCGTCGTCCCGGGAAAGGTCCTGTCGAGCTTCTCTGCCTCGAGGATGTTCATCTCTCTTCTCCGAATATAGGGCCCCGCGCGTCCCGCGGGCAAGCGGGACCGGCCCGGTCAATCGTACCGTATCGCGTCGAGCGGCGTCACGCGGCATGCCTCCCAGCTCGGGTAGACCGTCGCGAGAAAGGAGATCGCGAGCGACGCGGCCGCGATGAGCAGAACGTCGAGGGGCTGCACCACCACCGGCAGCGTGTTGATGAAATAGACGTCCGGCGGAAGCCCGAGCTCTATCTTGTCGAGCAGAGCGCAGATCGCGAGTCCGGCCGCCACGCCGGCGCCCGTGCCCAGCGAGCCGATGAGCGTGCCCTCGAACATGAAGATCGACATGATCCCGCCGGAGGACGCTCCCATCGAGCGGAGGATGCCGATCTCGCTCCGTTTCTCCATGATCACCATCGTCAGCATGCCGACGAGGTTGAAGGCCGCGATGAGGATGATCAGGGCGAGCAGGAGGAACATCAGGATCTTCTCTACCTTTATGTAGCTGAAGAGGTTCCGGTTCTGGTTGATCCAGTTGTTCGTGCCGTATTCCCAGACGGCGAGGCGTCCGCGGATCGCCTCGTCGACGTCCGCGGCCCGGTAGATGTCCTCGATCTTCACGCCGAGCCCGTGGGACGCGCCCTCGAAGTCGAAGAGCGCCTCCGCCTCCCCCAGGCCGACGTAGGCGAAGCGCGAATCGAACTCGTAGACGCCCGTCCGGAAATAGCCGGCGACGCGGAACTCCTTCGTTCGGGGCTTGACCTTCCCCAGCACGAGACGCGCCGGCGCGGTGACGAGGCTCATCTTCTCGCCGATCGCGATCCTGAGCGCGTCGGCGAGATCCCTCCCGAGGACGATCCCCGGCAGGTCGTCGCCGTCGTCGAAGCCGCTCGTTCTGAACGTGGTGATCGGCGGCGTGATCGAATCGACGACGGTCGAGACGAACCGTTCCCGCTCGAGATCGATGCCCTTGACGATCACGCCCAGCGTCTTGACGCGCACGCCGGGGATGAGCTCGTAGTAGGTCAGGGCCTCGCCCCGCACGAAGGGCGCCGTGCCGAGCACCTCGGGGATGCTGTCGACGATCGCCGCGACCGAATCGATCCCCTCCCACGCCGAGGGGGTGTGGGCGAAGAGGAGCACGTGCGTGTTGAATCCGATGATGCGGCTCCTGAGTTCGGTCTCGAAGCCGTTCATCAGGGAAAGGACGATGACCAGGGCCGTCACGCCGACGAAGGTCCCCCCGACGGCGATCATCGTCACGCGCGATACCAGGCCCGCCCGCCGGCGGGTCCGGAGATAGCGCATGGCGATGGAGATGGAATAGTGCATCCGCGCGGCTCCCTGTCAGCGGCCTTTCTCTGGCCGCATCTGCGGAAAGAGGATGACGTCGCGGATCGAGGGGGAATCGGTGAGAAGCATCACGAGCCGGTCGATGCCGACGCCGAGCCCGCCGGTCGGCGGCATCCCGTACTCGAGCGCCCGGAGGTAATCCTCGTCGACCGGGTGGACCTCCTCGGCCCCGGCGGCGCGCATCCGCGCCTGGTCCTCGAACCTCGCCCGCTGGTCGAGGGGATCGTTCAGCTCGCTGAAGGCGTTTCCCACCTCGAAGCCCGCGATGTACGGCTCGAACCGCTCGACGAGCCCCGGCTCGCTCCGGTGGACCTTGGCGAGCGGGGAGAGCTCGATCGGGTAGTCGGTGATGAACACCGGCTGGATCAGCTCCGGCTCGACGAGCTCCGAGAAGATCGCGTCGAGCAGCTCGCCCCGTCCGGTCAACCCGTCGACGTCGATCCCCGCCTTTTTCGCCGCGCCGGCGATAGCCGCCTCGTCGGCGTCGCGCAGGCTCCGCCCCGTCTTCTCCGCGATCGCATCGTGGAAGGCGAGCCGGCGCCACGGGGCGGCGAGGTCGATCTTGTGCTCTCCGTAGGAGATCGTCGTCGCGCCGACGATCTCGCGCGCGAGCGTCGTCCACATCTCCTCGACGAAGGCCATCATGTCGCGGTAGTCCCACCAGGCGGCGTAGCACTCCAGCATGGTGAACTCGGGATTGTGCGAACGGTCCATCCCCTCGTTGCGGAAGTCCTTCGCGAACTCGCAGACCCGTTCCATCCCCCCCACGATGAGCCGCTTGAGATAGAGCTCGTCGGCGATCCGCAGGTAGAGGGGTATGTCGAGGGCGTTGTGGTGGGTGACGAAGGGGCGGGCGAGTGCCCCGCCGTAGATCGGCTGCAGGATCGGCGTCTCGACCTCGATGAACCGGTTGGCGGAGAGGAACCGCCGCAGACTCTCGATGATGCGCGAGCGCGTCAAAAAGACGCCGAGCACCTCGTCGTTCACGATGAGATCGAGGTACCGGCGGCGGTACCTGATTTCCTTGTCCTTGAGCCCGTGGTACTTCTCCGGCAGGGGCAAAAGCGACTTGCCGAGCAGCTCGAGCCCGGCGACGTGGAGCGTCAGCTCCCCGGTGCGCGTCCGGAAGAGATGGCCGCGGAGACCGACGATGTCGCCGACGTCGAGAAGCCTGAAGAGCGCGAACGTCTTCTCGTCGACATCGGCGTCCTTGATGTAGATCTGGATCCGGGCGGTGTCGTCCCTGATGTCGCCGAAGGACGTGTGCCCGTGCCCCCGCACGGCCGTGAAGCGCCCGGCGAGCGCGACAGTCTCCTTCCGCTCGATCAGCTCCTCGCCCGCCTCGATCGCCTCGCCGATCCGGTGCGTGCGCTCGAAACGGTACGGATACGGCTCTATCCCCATCTCGCGCAGCCGGTCGAGCTTCTCGATGCGCTGCTCCCGCTCGCGTCCTCCCTCGAAGGTCTTGTCGCTGTCCTTCACGTCAGTGCTTCCTTTCCTTCCACCGGAGATACCCCTCGATGAAGATCTCGATGTCCCCGTTCATCACGGCCGGGATATTCCCCGTCTGCGCGCCGGTCCGGTGGTCTTTCACCATCGTGTAGGGATGGAAGACGTAGCTCCTGATCTGGTTGCCCCAGGAGATGTCCTTCTTCTCCCCGGCGATCTTCGCCTTCCGCTCCTCCTCCTCCTCGAGGAGCTTCGCGTAGAGACGGGAACGCAGCATCTTCATCGCCGTCTCCCTGTTGCGGTGCTGGGAGCGCTCGTTCTGGCACTGCACGACGATCCCCGACGGAAAGTGCGTGATCCGGACGGCCGACGATACCTTGTTGACGTGCTGCCCGCCCGCGCCGCTCGCCCGGTAGGTGTCGATCCGCACGTCCTCGTCCCTGATCTCCACGTCGATCCGGTCGTCGATCTCCGGGTAGACGAAAACGGAGGCGAAGGAGGTATGGCGACGGTGGTTCGCGTCGAAAGGCGATATGCGCACGAGACGGTGGATGCCGCTCTCCCCCTTCAGCTTCCCGTACGCGTAGGCGCCCTTCACCTCCAGTGTCGCGTTCTTCAGTCCCGCCTCGTCCCCCGGCTGGTGGTCGAGGAGGGTGAAGGTCCAGCCCTGTCCCTCGAGGTATCGGGTATAGAGCCTGAGCAGCATCTCGGCCCAGTCCTGCGATTCCGTCCCGCCCGCCCCCGGGTGGATGTTCATCAGCGCGTTCCCGCGGTCGTGCTCCCCGGAGAGGAGCACGGTCAGCTCGAACTCGCCGAGTCCCCGGTCGATCGCGGCGAGCTCGCCGTCGAGCTCGTCGACGAGGGAATCGTCCCCCGATTCGCCGATCTCCGCGAGTTCCTTCACCGCGTCGATGTTCTGCCTGAGTTCGCGATAGGGATCGATGGTCGACCTGAGGACTTTCAGCCGCGTGACGAGTTCCTCCGCCGTCTCCCGTTCCTCCCAGAAGCCGGGCTGGTTCATCTTCTCTTCGATGCCGGCCGCCTCGTTCTCGGTGGCGGCGAGGTCAAAGATACTCACGCAGCTGCAGGAGCCGCTTCTCCGCTTCGGCGACCGTCGCCCTGACGTCCTTCATCGTCGGTCTGTCTTCCATCGGATCGTCCTCCTCCCGCCGTCGGGCGAAAGAAACCGGTCGCGCACCTTCTCGGCCGCGGCGATCATCCGGGATTTCGGCCCGCCCGTGTCGATCACCACGTCCGCTTGCCGCCAGCCCTCCTCGAGCGGCCGCTGCCGATCGATCCGCTCTCGCGCCTCGGCGGGCGTGAGCCCGTCCCTGCGGATCATCCGCCGGATCCTGGTCTCCTCCGGCGCGGTCGTCAGGATGCTCAGGTCGGCTCCGAATGTGAATGTATACTGGAAAAACAGGACCGCATCAAGGACTATGTACCGATCCCCCGGGGCCAGACGGGCCACCTCGTCCTCGATGATCTGCTTGACGAAGGGCTTGACGAAGCGGTTCAGCGTCTCGAGACGGCCGTCCTCGGCGAAGACGAGGCGGCCGAGCCGCGTGCGGGAGACGCGCCCGGTCCGCGTCAGCACTCCCTCGCCGAACGCCCCGACGATGCTCTCCCGGAATCCGGGCTCGTCGAGCGCCCGGTGGGCCAGCTCGTCGGCGTCGAGAAGGACGCCGCCCCTGTCCGCCATGACGCGCGCCACGGTCGACTTTCCCGACGCGATCCCGCCGGTGACGACGATCAGGGGCTGTCTCACGGATGTGCCTCCAGCCAGTTCGCTCCCGAGCCGGCGTCGACGACGACGGGCACGTCGAGCTCGATCGCCGACGCCATGATCCGTCGGACGGCTTCCTCGAGGGCCTCGAGCTCGTCGGGGACGACGTCGAAGACCAGTTCGTCGTGCACCTGCAAAACCATGCGGCTGGCGAGTTCCCCTTCCCGGATATGCCGGTCGAGGCGTATCATCGCCACCTTGATCATGTCCGCCGCCGTCCCCTGGATCGGCATGTTGACCGCGATCCGCTCGGAAAAGGAGCGGAGGCGGCCGTCCTTCGAGTCCATGTCGGGCAGGGCGCGGCGCCTGCCGAGCAGCGTCTCGGCGTAACCCCGCTCGCGCGCGGATTCCCGTGCCGTCCCGATCCACCTGGCGATCCCCCCGTGCGTGGCGAAATACTCCTCGATGAAGGTTTTCGCCTCATCCGTGCCGATGCCGAGCTGGCGGGCGAGCCCCCGCGCGCCGAGCCCGTACATCACCCCGAAATTGATCGTCTTCGCGCGGGCCCGCATCTCGCGCGTCACCTCTTCCGGGGCCACGCCGTGTATTTGCGCGGCGGTCCGCGTGTGGACGTCGGCCCCGTCGCGGAAGGCGCGGACCAGTTCGTCGTCGCCAGAGAGATGCGCCATGATCCTGAGCTCGATCTGCGAATAATCGGCGTCGAGCATGATGTTGCCGGGCCGCGGGACGAAGGCGCCGCGGATCATCCGTCCGAGCGGCGTGCGGACGGGGATGTTCTGGAGATTCGGGTTGCTCGAGGAGAGACGTCCCGTCGAGGCCACCGCCTGGTTGAAGGAGGTGTGTATCCGGCCGGTGCGCTCGTTGACGAGCCTGGGCAGGGCGTCGATGTAGGTGCCGGAGAGCTTGACGAGCTGCCGGTACTCGAGGAGCATCCCGGCGATCGGATGCTCCGCGGCGAGCTCGGTGAGCACGTCGACGTCGGTCGAGAAGCCGGTCTTCGTCTTCCGTACGGGCGACAGGCCGAGGCGCGTGAAGAGGATCTCCTGGAGCTGCTTGCCGGAGTTGATGTTGAACTCCACGCCTGCCAGTTCGTGGATCTTCGCCGTCAGCGTTTCGATCTCCGCGGCGGTTTGCAGGGAAAGCGTTTCGAGCACCGACGTGTCGATCCCCATCCCCTCCCGCTCCATCCTTGCCAGCACGCCGACGAGGGGCATCTCGACCTCGCGGAAGAGCGGTCGGGCGCCGGCCTCGTCGAGCGCGGCGTCGAAGATGTTCCGGAGTCGGAAGGTGTAATCGGCGTCCTCGCACGAGTAGTCGCGGAGCCGCTCCACGGGCACGGTCAGGATGTCGCGCGAGCGGTCGCCTTTCGCGAAGAGCTCCGCGTAGGGAATCATGCGGTGGCGGCACAGCTCGAGCGCGAGGTTGTCCAGGGAATGCGAGCGCTTGTCCGGCTCGAGGACGTACGAGGCGACCATCGTGTCGAAGAGCTCGCCGGCGACCGGCATTCCCGCCCCCTCGAGCACGAGGATGTCGTACTTGAGGTTGTGCCCGA
Source organism: Candidatus Krumholzibacteriota bacterium (assembly GCA_016931295.1). NCBI lineage: Bacteria > Candidatus Krumholzibacteriota > Candidatus Krumholzibacteriota bacterium. The sequence continues at coordinate 35,650 of JAFGEZ010000040.1, read as the reverse complement.
TCTTTGCGAGCGACCGGTCGGCGAGCACGGGGCCGAGGATCGCTCGGACGCGTTCGGGTGCGGCCCCCTCTCCACCGCCGTTCTCGAAGAGGCCCCCGCCTGCTTCGCCGCTTTTCGCCGCCACGGGAACGTACCACGCACGTCCCGGCTCCGTCGCGAAGGAGATGCCGACGGCCTGGGCCGACATCGCGTCGAGCGAGGTCGTCTCGGTGTCGACGGCGAAGAGGCCCGCGCGGCGCAGTTCGCCGGCGAGATCCTCCAGCCCCTCCTCGCCGACGAGGAGGTACCGTTCCCCCTCCGGCGCCCTCGAACCGAGACCGAGCTCCTTCACGATCCCGTGGAACTCGAGATCGAGGAGGAGATCGGCGAGCGTCTCGTCGTCCTGCTCGCCCGCCCGGCAACGCTCGATGTCGACGTCGAGCGGCACCTCGGCGAGGAGGACGAGGCGCCTGGAGAGCAGCGCCTGCTCCCGGCCCTCCTCGATCCTGCGCCGCACGTGGACGGGGTCGATCTCGTCGGTCCGCTCGAGTATCGCTTCCAGGGAGCCGAACTCGTGAAGCAACCGCAACGCCGTCTTCTCCCCGATCCCCCGCACGCCCGGCACGTTGTCGGAAGCGTCCCCCATGAGGGCGAGGAGATCGACGATCCGCGCGGGATCGAGCCCGTACCGCTCCTCGCAGTACGCCGGGCCGACCTCGTCCTCGAGATTCGTCCCCTTCGAGGGCCGGATCATGTGCACGCGCTTCGAGAGGAGCTGCAGCATGTCCTTGTCCCCCGTCACGATCTTGACGTCCATGTCGCGCTCGAGCGCCCTGGCCGTCGCCGTCGCGAGGATGTCGTCCGCCTCGTACCCCCGCTCCGCGAACACCGGTATCCCCATCGCGTCGAGGAGCCGGTGTATTACGGGAAGCTGGCTTCTCATGTCGTCGGGCATCTTCTTCCGGTTCGCCTTGTACTCCGGATAGAGGCGGTGCCGCTCGGTCTCCCCGCCCGCGTCGAACGCGGCGGCGAGATGCGTCGGCTCGTATCGCCGCCGCAGCTGGATGAGATACCGGGCGAATCCGAAGACCGCGCCGGTGTTCTCGCCGCGGGAGTTGGTGAGCGGGGAACGCGCGAACGCGTAGTACGCGCGGTAGGCCAGGGCGTGCCCGTCGAGGAGGAAGAGCGTCACGGACGCTTCCCCTTCCCCGGCTCCCGGTAGAGGCCGTGTTCCGCGATGTATCTCTCGACCGGCGCCGGAACGAGGTAGCGGATCGAGCGGCCCGCCGCGACGAGCCGGCGGATCGCGCTCGAGGAGATCGCGTTCGTTCCCGTCTCGAGGATGACGACGGCCGCGTCCTCCGGCAGAACGGGCGTCTCCGGCCAGCCCGGGCGGGCCATCGCGACGATCGTCGCCAGCCGGCAGATCGTCTCGGGGCGGCGCCACGAAGCGATCTCGGCGAGGGAATCCCCGCCGACGAGGAGATGGAGTCGCTCGCGGTCGTAGCCCTCCCCGGCGAACCGCTCGAGGGTCTTCCAGGTGAACGAGGGCTCGGGACCGTCCTCGAGGAGGGATAGTTCGAACCGGCCGTTTCCCCCGATGGCCGCTTCGGTCATCTCGAGGCGGTCGTCGAAGGGGGACAGTGCGCCCGTCTCCTTGTGCGGCGGGTTGGCGGTCGGCACGAAGAGGATTCTCGAGAGTCCGAGTGCGTCGGCCGCCCGCTCCGCGAGGATCAGGTGGCCGGTATGCGGCGGGTCGAAGGTTCCGCCGAACAGTCCGATGGCGTCCCTATCCGTCACCGTCCCCGCTCCCCTCGCCGGAGAGGGCGCGCAACCGGTCGGCGGCGTCGTCCTTCCCCTCGAACTCGGCGGCCGAGGAGAGCGCCTCGCCGTAGGCGCGCACGGCCTCGGCCGTCTCGCCGCGCTGCTCGTGGATGATGCCCTTCCGGTACCAGCTCATCCCCGCCCACCGTGTCCCGGGGTAGTTCTCGACGATCTTGTCGAAGTAGATCTCCGCCGACTCCCACCGCTTCCTGCCGAAGTAGAGCGACGCGGCGCGGTAGTCCTTCTCCGCGAGCCGGTCGTCGATCCGCGCGAGCAGTTCGTCGGCCTCGGCCCGGCGCGGCGAATCGGGAAAGAGCTGTATGAAACGGACGATCCGCGAGCGCGCCTCGAAGACCTTCGTCTGGTCGCGCTCCACGCGCGGCGCCTGCGCGAAGGCGCAGACGGCCTCGAGCAGGAAGGCGTCGTCGACGTATTCGCTGTAGCCGTAGTCGTTGATCAGGATGCGGTACTCCACCGCCGCGAGCGCGAAGTCCCCGTCCAGCCGGTAGCTCTCGGCGAGGCGATACTGCGCGTAGTCGACACGCTCGTTTCCGGCGAAGGAGGCGAGGAAGTCCTTGTACTCGACCGCCGCCTTGCCGTAATCCTTCCGCTCGAAGCGGGCGTCGGCGATCGCGATCTTCTGCCCGGGCTCCGGTACGCGCTGCCCCTTGTAGGGTCCGCCGCATGATGCCAGGGCCAGGAAGGCGGCGATGAACGCGACCGGCCGTCTAACGCTTCGATCTCGACATCTCAATGCGCTCGATCCTTTCCTTGGCCCGATCGACCAGCCGGCCGCTCGAACCGAGATTCAGATTGACGACTTCCCGGTAGAACCGGATCGCGCCTTCGTGATCGTACCGCTCTTCATACAGTTCGCCGAGCAGAAAGTTCGCCCGTTCCCGCACGAGCGGGTTGTCGGCGGCGGCGGCGAGATCCGCGAGGATCCGTTCCGCTCCGTCCGGCTCCCCCCCGCGGAAGAGGGATTCGGCCCGGTCGTAGAGGAGATTCTCGAGCTTCCAGCGGACGGTCGTCTGGAGCCTGCTCAGGGGGAACCGCTGGATGAACCCCCGGTAGACCTCGATCGCCCGATCGGTTTTTCCCGCCTCCTCGTACGCGGCCCCGAGGTTGAGCATGACCTCGGCGGCGCCGACGGTATCCGGCCTCTCGGCGAGCCATCGATCGAGCAGGGGAATGGCCCCCTCGTAATCCCTCTGCTCGATGAGCAGTTCGCCGGCGAGGGCGTCCCACCGTCCGAAGGAGAGGTTCCGATCGTAGTTGATCGCCTGGACGACGAAACGCCTTCCCCGCGATTCGTTCCCCTCCTCGAGGTTCCGCACCGCCTCGGTGCGCAGCTCGTCGGCGATCCGCGGCGCGTAGGTCGAATCGATGCTGTAGACCTCGGCGAAGGCGTCCTCGGCCTCCGCCTCGATCCCGAGACGGAGATAGGAGCGCCCCATGGCGAAGAGGAGGGGCGGGGTGCGGGCGCCGCCGCGCCTGAAGTGGTGCCGGACGAGGAAGAGCGCCTCGCGGTACCTGCCGGCATCGTATTCGACCCGCACTTCGTCGAGCAGCGTCTTGCGCTCGCAGGACGCGGCGACGATGAGGACGGCCGCCGCGAACAGTACGGTCGCCCGCGCGCGGTTGAACGGAATCCTAGTCATTCTGCTGATTGGAGAAGAAGAGGTAGACGAGCCCGGTCACGATACCGGTGACGATGACCGGCTCGACAAGGCGGCCCCAGCGGATCTCGTTTCGCTCGGGGGCCGTGAACCCGTGCGCCTCGTCTTCCACCCGCTTCAGGTACGCGTACGGGATGGTGTCCCCGTATCGTTTCTGCGTATCCCCGACCCAGAGGATGTCTCCCGAGGCCATGTCGGCGAGTTGCGCGAAAACGCCGACCTCGGCGAGGCGCTCGACCTTCTTGGCCCCGACGACGTACTGGCGGCCGATCTCCGGGTAATCGAGGGAGAGGTTGATGATCTGGTAGGTGAACCGGTAGGCGGGGGCTTCTCCCCCGTCGGCCGGCTTGTCGACGGCCACGCGGTACCCGGACTCGCGCATCGTCTTGAGCAGGGTGTTCTCGAAGACGAAATCGATCTCCCCGACGCCCCGCGCCTTGACGAGCTGGATGACGAGGTCGCGGCGGACCGTCGGCATGTTCGCGAGCAGTTCCCCGATCGCCGCCCGCGATATCCGCTCGATGACCTCGTAGTTCGTCGGCGCCTTCTCCCCCGCGCCCTGCGTGGTCGAGGAGGCGGGCAGACCGACCAGGAGCAGCGCGATGACGACGAGGCTGCAACACCGAGTGAAGGGCCTGTATCCGCGTATCGATGACACCCTGATGACCTCCCCGCGACGACGGAACCGCCGGACGGCGCCCGGCGGACGCATTCATTCCCCTTAAACGTTTTATAAACGTGAATTGCACGGAAAAGTCAACGGAAATCTCGGACGATGCGAGCGAAAAGGTCGTACGCCTCGGCCCGCTCGACGCGGGCCTCGACGACCGCGCCCGGCGCGGGGAGTGTGCCCGAGAGCCAGGTCACGCCGTCGATCTCGTAGGCCTGCCCCGCGTACCGGCCGATCGCCGTGACCGACGACTCGGGCCGCTCTTCCGGCCTGCACGCCTCGTCCACGAGAACCCGGAGCCGCCGCCCCTCGAGACGGGCGAGCCGCTCGTGGGATATCTCCATCTGGAGCTCGACGACCGCGTCCCGGCGCGAGAGCGCGACCCTGCGGGAGACCTTCCGACCCGATGCGGTCGTCCCCTCCTCCGGCGAGTACACGAAGACGCCGACGTGGTCGAACAGGATTCGCTCGAGGAAATCGAGGAGATCGCGGAAGTCCCCGGCCGTCTCGCCGGGGAAACCGGTCATCACCGTCGTCCGGAGAACGAGTCCGTCGATCTCGCGGAGCCGGCCGAAAATCCGGTCGAGCTCGATGCGGCCGTATCCACGCCGCATGCCGCGCAGGACGCGGTCGGCGGCGTGCTGGACGGGGATGTCGAGATAGGGGAGGATGACGCCCCCCTCCACCAGCCGGGCGAACTCCGCCGCGTCGAGATGCGCCGGGTGGAGATACATGAGACGCAGCCAGGCCCCCGGGGCCGCAGCGGCGATCTCCTCGAGAAGGTCCGCCAGGCCGCGGGTTCCCTCGCGCCAGGCGCTGGTGTCCTGCGCGATGACGACGATCTCGCGCGCTCCCGCCGACGCGAGACGGGCGGCTTCGTCGACGATTTCGCGCCGGGGCCGGCAGACGAGATCGCCCCTGATCGACGGGATCAGGCAGTAGGAGCAGCGGTTCGAGCAACCCTCGGCGATCTTGAGATAGGCGATATGCGGCGGGGTGAAGAGCCGGCGCGCGCCTGCCGGCGGCGGCGTGGGCGGCACGAGCCCGAAGAGGGCCGCCGCCTCTTCGGCGAGCCGCTCGAACCCGGCGACGTCGAGGAAGAGGTCGATCTCGGGCAGCAGCGGACCCAGCCGCTCACCTTCGCGCGAGACGAGACAGCCGACCACGGCGAGCTTCTGCCCGGGGCGCTTGTCCGCGGCCGCGCGGAGGATCTCGTCGACCGATTCCTCGACGGCCGGCTCGATGAAGGCGCATGTCGTCACGACGACGAGATCCGCCTCTTCACCGCCGGCCGCCTCGCGCCATCCCGCCGCGTCGAGTCCGCCGGCGGCCTTCTCCGCGTCGACGAGGTTCTTCGGGCATCCGAGATGGACGAATCGATAGGTGCGGGGGCCGTGGAGATCAGCTGCGCTCATAATCCTCTCTGCGCACGAGGACGCGCCGGGCCTTGCTTCCCTCGAAGGGGCCGACGACGCCGGTCTGTTCGAGCATGTCGATGAGGCGCGCCGCGCGCGCGTACCCGACGCGCAGGCGACGCTGGAGGAGCGAGATCGAACCCTGCTGGTGAATGATGACGAGTTCCTTCGCCTTGTTGAAGAGATCGTCGTCGACGTCGGCGTCCTCGTCGTCGACCCCGGCGCCGCTCTCCTCGGAAAGATCGATCTTCTCCCCCTTCTCGCCGAAACCCTTCCAGTACTCGGCCACGGTCACCGCCTCCCCCTCGGAGATGAAGGCGCCCTGGATGCGGATCGGCACGGGCGCGGTCTTCGGCAGGTAGAGCATGTCGCCGTTGCCGAGGAGCTTTTCCGCCCCGTTGACGTCGAGGATCGTCCGGGAGTCCGTCTTCTGCGTCACCTGGAAGGCGATCCGGCAGGGGAAGTTCGCCTTGATGAGCCCGGTCACCACGTCGACCGACGGCCGCTGCGTCGCGAAGACGAGATGGATCCCCACGGCGCGCGCCATCTGGGAGAGCCGCGTGATCGGCGGGTAGATCTCGTTGCCGAGGGTCACCATGAGATCGGCAAGCTCGTCGATCACCGTGACGAAATAGGGCAGCGCGGTCAGGGGCTCCCCCGTCTCCGGATGGACGAGCTTCTGGCGGGCCGCCTTGCGGTTGAAGCTCTTGATGTTCTTCACGCCGAAGGAGGCGAGGAGCTTGTACCGCCTGTCCATCTCGATCGTCAGCCAGTTCAGCACGCGCAGGGTCTGTTTCGCCTCCGTGATGACGGGGTGCAGGAGATGCGGGATGCCGTTGTAGGTGATCAGCTCGAGCCGCTTCGGGTCGACGAGTATGAACCGGCAGGTCCGCGGCGTGTGATGATAGAGCAGCGAGCAGATGATCGAGTTGATGCAGACGCTCTTCCCGCTTCCCGTCGCCCCCGCGATGAGCAGGTGCGGCATGTCGGCGATATCGGCGAAGTAGGGCTCGCCCGTCACCGTCTTGCCGAGGCTCACGACGAGCCCGTCCGCGTCCGGCGGATAGTTCTCGAGCATCTCCTTGAGGTAGACGATCTTCGGGTCGGCGTTCGGCACCTCGATCCCCACGGCGCCCTTGCCCGGGATCGGCGCCTGGATGCGTATCGCCCGCGCCGCGAGGGCGAGCGCGATGTCGTCGGACCGGTTGGCGATCTGCGAGACCTTGACCCCGGCCGCCGGGACGAACTCGAAGGTGGTCACCACCGGCCCCGGGCGCACCTCCTGGACGTTGCCCCGGAGCCCGTAATCGGCGAGCTTCGCCTCGATGACCTCCGATCGCGCGAGCAAATTCTTGCGGTCGATCCTCACCGCGCTCTCGTCGTAGGGATCGAGCAGGGAGAGATCGGGCAGCGGGGCGTCGTCGGCCTGCGTCGCCGCGGCCGGCCGCGGCCGCGCGGCCGCCTTCGGTTTCGGCGCGCCCCCGCTCACGGCGATCCGGACCGGCTCGCGCACGGCGTCCTCATCCCGGTTGGCCGCAACCCGCGCCTCGTTCGCTGGGGCAGTCGTCGCGGCGCGTTTCTTCCGCCGTTTCCGCGCCGCGGGCTGCCCGTCCGCCTTCCCGCGCCGCAACGACGGCAGGCGAAGGCGCGGCAGGGAGATCGAACCGAGCCGCGCGAACAGATCGTGGATCGACCGGAAGAAGAGGAAGAGCCCCGTCACGGCGAACGCGCCCGCGAGGAGCAGCACCGAGCCGATCCGTCCGGCGAGAAGCTCGAGATTGCCGTGCGTTGCCGTCCCGACCCACCCGGCGGCCGACTGGCCCCCCGCCGCCGCGGTCAGGCCGGCGGCGATCCAGGCGAGAAGCGCGAGGCAGAGAACCGGCCGGGAATCGTCGCGGAGATCGCGGCCGCGGAATGCCCCGGCGGCAATCCAGGCGAGGAAGACCGGAACGATCCAGGAGAAGACGTATCCGAGCGCCCACCTGAGAGAACCGGCGACGTACGCCCCGATCGGACCGCAGAGATTGCTGACGCGCCAGAATCCGCCCCAGTCGGCCGGATCGTACGACGCGATCGCCACGGCGGTGAAGGCGGCGCAGAGCAGGAGCACCACGCCGGCGGCTATTCTTCTCCTCGTCGCCATCGGTCCTCTCCCCCGCGCGGTCGCCGGCGTGCCGCCGTCCGGACGGTCAGCGTCCGCGCTTCCCCGTTCTATCAATGATGTCCAAGTACGACAAGCAGTTTTTCCCGATGTCCCCCACGAGGATCCCCGAAAGGACGGCGAGACCGGCGGCGCCCGCCTCGAGCGCCGCGGCCGCGTTCGCGGGCAGGATTCCGCCGATGGCGACGACCGGCCCGGGGAACAGCCGCGCGGCCTCGGCGACGAAGGCCGTTCCGACGGGGATGACGCCGGGCTTGGTCGTCGTCGGATAGACGGCGCCGACGGCGATGTAATCGACCGCCGACGGATCGACGGCGGCGAGCTCGGCGGGGGTGTGGACCGTCACCCCGACGATCGCCTCCGGGCCGAGGATATCCCGGGCCTCGGCGGGCGAGGGGTCGCCGGCGCCGAGATGCACGCCGTCCGCCCCCGCTTCGTGCGCGAGCCGCGGATCGTCGTTGACGATCACCGGCGCCCGCCCGGCGACTGCCGGCATGATGCGCGCGAGGTCGCGCCTGCGGGCGTCGTCGTCGATTTCTTTCGCCCGGTACTGGATCGCGCCCGCCCCTTTCGAGGCCAGCGCGTCGGCGACGGCCGCCGTCTCCTCCGCGGTGACGAGGGAGCGGTCGACGAAGGCGTAGAGAAAGGGCGCTCCGGGCAGGGCGAGCTTCCTGTCTTCCACGCCGAGAAACCGCTTCTCGAGCGAATAGACCGAGAAGCGAAGCCGCTTGAAGAGGGTCGTCGTCTCGGGATCGAGGAGCTTGCCGAATTCCTCCATCACGCGGAGCGCCTCGCCGGCGCGGGCGAAATTGGCCCTGGCGACGGAGGAGAGCGATCCGCGGAGTTGTTCCGAGTCCGTCGTCAGCGTGCTCCCCGGATCGCCGTCGGCGTCCCGGAACACGCGCGACCCGCCGGCGAGGCGGTCGAGCAGGCGCCGGACGTCATGGCGCGTTTCCTTGAGCTCGCGCATGAGATCCTCGCGGCCGAGGACGAAACGGGCGATCTCCTCGATTACGCGAAGGCCCTCGGCGCAACGGTTCGCGTTCGCGTCGAGGATGCGAAGGATCTGCATTCGTTCGGTGTTCTTCATGGCGTCGCGGGGGCGTCCGGGAAACACGTCACCTGATCGCGCCCCCGTCCATCTCGGGAACGCGCCCGCTGCAATCCGTCCGGGCGCAGTAGAGAATGTCCCGCTCGAATCCGAGGGAAAGGAGCCGCCGGCCGTGCTCGCACGATCGCAGCAGCAGCTCGGTGCGGTCGCCATACTCCGCGGCCGCGAGCAGGGCCAGCCGGGCCGCGTCGTCGAGGTCGCCGTCCCCGAAACGGAACCCGAGACGCGAGAGGAGCATGCCGCCGCAGAGGAGGTCCTCGATCGCCACCCGGCCCTCGAACCCGCTGCAGAGGACCACCACGCGCGGCTCGCGCCGCAGGGCCTCGGCCACGGCTGAGACGTTGACGATCGCGCAGACGACGAGCCTGCCCGCCTTCGCCGCCGCGACGACGGCCCGCGTCATGTTGGTCGTCGTGAGGACCACCGTCTTGCCGCCGACCACGTCCCCGGTGAACTCGCCCGGCGAGTTCCCCAGCTGGAAGCCCTCGATCGGGAGGCACTTCCGCTCGCCCGCGAGGAGCTTCTCCTCCTGCTCCGCCGGGGGAGCGAGACGGAGCGCGGTCTCGATGTCCTCGACGGGGATGACGCTCGCGGCGCCGTTGTCCATGGCGCTCACGACGGTGCTCGCGCCGCGGAGGACGTCGATGACGACGACGGCCGCGCCCTGCTGCGTGTCGCGGCCCGCCTCTTCCGGCGTCGCGTAGAAGATCGTCTCCACGCCCGTCACGTCCCTTCCGCGGGGGGAACGGGACCCCGGTTGTCGATGTAATCCGTATCGAAATCGCCGGAGATGAAGACGTCGTCCTCGAGGACGGACAACAGGAAGGGAATCGTCGTCGGTATCCCCTCGATGACGCACTCGCGGAGCGATCTGGCCATCCGCTGGCGCGATTCCTCCCGCGTCTCCCCCCAGGTGATGATCTTCGCGAGAAGGGAATCGTAGTACGGCGGCACGACGTATCCCGCGTAGAGGTGGGAATCCACGCGGACCCCGGGGCCGCCGGGGGGATGCCAGAAATCGATCCTGCCCGGCGCCGGCTTGAAGTTCCTGGCGGGGTCCTCGGCGTTGATCCGGCACTCGATCGCGTGCCCGCGGAAGCGGGGCGGGGCGTCGAAAACGCGGCTGACGCCGACCGAGGCGAGCAGTATCTGCTCCTTGATGAGATCGATCCCCGTCACCATCTCCGTCACGGGATGCTCCACCTGCACCCGCGTGTTCATCTCGAGGAAGTACACCCGCCCCCCGCTCACGAGGAACTCCATCGTGCCGAGCGAGCCGTAGCGTATCGATTCGGCGCCCTTCACCGCGAAGTCGAGGATGCGCCGGCGCATCTCGTCGTCGATCCCTGGCGACGGGGATTCCTCGATGAGTTTCTGATGGCGCCGCTGGATGCTGCATTCGCGCTCGCCGAGATGGATCGCCCGTCCCTCGCCGTCCCCGAAGATCTGCACCTCGATGTGCCGGGGCGCCTCGAGGTACTTCTCCAGGTAGAGGCCGCTGTCGCCGAAGGAGATCTCCGCCTCCTGCCCCGCCTGGTGGAAGAGCCCGCGGAGATCCTCGACGTCGCGGACGACGCGGATGCCTCGCCCGCCCCCGCCGGCCGCCGCCTTGATCATGACGGGGTAGCCGATCTCCCCGGCCAAAACCACCGCCTCCTCCTCCGTGCCGACGATCCCCTCGCTCCCGGGGATGATCGGCAGCCCCGCATCGGCCATCAGGCGGCGGGCGGTCGACTTGTTCCCCATGGCGATCATGACCTCGGGCGATGGACCGATCCAGTCGATGCCGCAGGATGTGCAGATCTCCGCGAAACGCGCGCTCTCGGCGAGGAATCCGTATCCGGGGTGCACCGCCTCGGCGCCGGTGATCTCGGCGGCGGCGATGATGCGGGGGATGTTGAGATAGCTCTCGACGGGCTGGGCCCCGCCGATGCAGACGTCCTCGTCGGCGAGCTTGACCTGGAGCGAATCGCGGTCGGCCTCCGAGTGCACGACGACCGCCCGGATACCGAGCTCCTGGCAGGCGCGCATGATACGGAGCGCGATCTCTCCGCGCGCGGCGATCAGGATTTTCTTGTACATACGGATCGATCTAGAAGTCGCCGGATGACGCAACGCCGCTGCCGGCTCCCTCGAACCCTTCCCACGTCTTGTCGCTGGTGGCCTGTATGCCCTTGAGCCGCAGGCTGAATTCGTGGGGATTGGTGCTGTTCTTCATGGCCTCCTCGATGGAGATGAGCCCTTCGGTGAACAGCTTCATGAGGGACTGGTCGAAGCTCTGCATGGCGTGCGACGAGACCCCTTCCCTGATCGCCTGCGAGATCATGGGCGTCTTTTCAGGGTCAATAATATACTCCCTGATGGAAGAGGTGACAACCATTACTTCGACCGCGGCCACGCGCCCGGCGCAGTCGCACCGGGGGATCAGGCGCTGCGCGATGACCGACTGGAGCGTGGAGGCGAGCAGGTAGCGGATCTCCTGGTGCTGGTGCGGCGGGAAGAAGGAGATGACGCGGTTGATCGTCTGCGTCGCATCGGTCGTATGCAGGGTCGAGAGGACGAGATGGCCCGTATCGGCGGCCATCAGGGCGATCTCCATCGTCAGGGCGTCGCGGATCTCGCCGACGAGGATCACGTCGGGATCCTGCCGGAGGATGTGCCGCAGCGCCTCGTGGAACGAGGAGGTGTCCGAACCGATCTCGCGCTGGTTGATGATACTCTTCTCGTCGTGGTGGAGGAACTCGATCGGATCCTCGACGGTGATGATGTTCTTGTTCGCCCTGCGGTTGATCTCGCTCACCATCGCCGCGAGCGTGGTCGACTTGCCGCTGCCGACCGTACCGGTGACGAAGATGAGGCCGCGCTGCATCAAGGCGAGTTCCTTGAGGATCCCGGGGAGCCCGAGATCGTCGAGCGTCAATATCTCGACGGGGACGTGGCGGAAGACCATGGCGATCGATCCCCGCTGAACGTAGAAGTTCGCGCGGAAACGGGCCAGCCCCGCGACGCCGAACGCGAAATCCACCTCGCGCGTCTTCTTGAAGCGCTCCTTCTGCTTCGGCGTGAGGATCTGGTCGGCGATCTCCTCCATGTCCTTCGGAGTCGGGCGATCGAACTCGAGATGCTGCAATTTGCCGTCGACGCGGACGACCGGCTGGAGGCCTGCCTTCACGTGAAGATCCGACGCCTTGCTCTTGATCATGGCTTCGAGTATGTTCTTTATATTCATTGTATTACCTTCCAGGCCTCGAGTTGTTTCGCCATGCGTCCACGCGCCGCCGGGCCGGGCTCGGCACGTCCGGGCGCACGTCGGTCGTGGCTGTGTCGGGAAGGATATTTTGCAAGGATCAGGCCGAATCGAGGAGAAAAAGCGGCTGACCGAACTCGACCGGCTGGGCGTTCTCGACGAGGACCTTCTGGATGATCCCCGATCGCTCCGCCTCGATCTCGTTCATCAGCTTCATCGCCTCGATGATGCAGAGCACCTCGCCCACCTCGACGCGTTGCCCGACGGCCACGAACGGCTCCGCCCCCGGCGACGACGCGCGGTAGAAGGTGCCCACCATCGGGGAAACGACCTCTTCGAAGGACGCCGCGGGCGCCTCTTCAACGGCGCCCGTTTCGTCGACGGGAACCTCCGCGGCCGCCTCGGCGGGCGCCGGAGACGATGCGGATTGGACGATCTCGCCGGAGGCCGGCGCCGCGACGGCGACCCGGCGGGCCACCCGGATCGACGAGAACGGCCCGCGGATCTCGATCTCGTCCAGGTCCTCCTCGCGGAGTATCGCCGCGAGCTTCCGGATCTCGTTCTCTCTCATCCCTTCACCCGTTCGATATACCGCCCGGTCCTCGTATCGACCTTGAGAACGTCACCGATCTCGATGAAGAGGGGCACGGTGACCACGGCTCCCGTCTCGAGGGTCGCGCTCTTCGATCCACCCTGGGCGGTGTCGCCACGGAGCCCCGGCTCGGTCTCGGTCACGGCGAGTTCGACGAAATTCGGCAGCTCGACGGCGATCGGCTTGTCGCCGGTCATGAGGACGGATATGTCGGTGTTCTCCTTGAGATAGTCGAGCTGGTCGTCGAGGAGGGATTTCGGCAGGGGAATCTGTTCGTAGGTCTCCTTGTGCATCACGTAGTAGAGGTCGTCGGCGCTGTAGAGGTACTGGAAGGCGTGCCGCTCGACGCGGACCTCGTCCACCTTCTCCCCCGCCCTGAAGGTCTTGTCGATGACGAACCCCTCGGGGATCTGCTTGAGCTTCGTCCTGACGAAGGCGCCGCCCTTGCCCGGTTTGACGTGCTGGAAATCAGCGATCGCATAGAGTTTTCCATCGAGCCGGATGATGAGCCCGTTGCGGAAATCGCTCGTGTCGGCCATGCCCTTCCTCTCCTCCAGACATCAGTTGTCGGCGTCGCCCTTCAGGCGGTTGAGCCAGTTGCGGAAATCCGCCATCTCCGGCGGCGTGGGTGCGGCGGCAGCCCGGTCGGCGGCCGGCGGGGCATTCCCTTCCCGGCGCCCCGGCCTCTCCCGGCGCGGGACGGATTCCCGCGGCGCTTCGGGGGATCCGGTCGCCGGAGTTGCATCGCCGCCTCGCCGCTCCTCCTCGTCGAGTTCCCTGACGGCGTCGGCGATCTCGCCGCGTTCCGCCGCCGCGGAATCCGTCGATCCTCCCGGTCCCGCCGTGTGCACGGCGAGTTCCTCGCCGACGTCGTCGACGGATATCGTGAGAACGTCCTCGTCGAACGCGAGGTCCCGCTCCCGGTCGTCGCCGTCGACGAGCTGGCCGAGCCGCTCGAGCATGCTCTTCGCTTCCGCGTTGTCCGGCTCCCGCCTGAGCACGTCGCGGTAGATCCCGAGCGCCTTGTTGTAGTATCCCTGCGACGCGTAGATGCCGGCGAGCGTCATCGTCGCCAGGTCGCGCGAGCGTTCGCCCTCTGATCCGTCGGCGGTGGAGCCGAGATCGATCTCCCGCACGCGGAATTCGTTTTCCAGCTCCCCGAGGGCCGACGCGGCCTCCCCGTTCGTCGGGTCGATGGAAAGGAGCGTTCGGAAGAAGGACGCGGCGCCGTCGCGGTCTCCCTCGGCGAGCAGGATGTTGCCGAGGAACCTGAGCGCCACCATGTTTTCCGGGTCGATCTCGACGACACGCTCGAACTCGGCCTTCGCCCGCTCGGTGGCCCCCTTGTCGTAGTAGCATTTCCCGAGGATCACGTGCGCGCTGGCGTAATCGGGATAGCGCTCGAGGCCCTGCTCGCACAATTCGATCGCCCGATCGACCGCCCCGTCCTTGCGGTAGGCGTCGGCGAGGGGCGCGAACAGACGGGAGGACGGAGCGCGTTCGAACCGCTCCTCGAGGTGCCCGGTCTCTTCGCTGAAAGCTCCTGTCATCCCTTCCCTTCCGTTCAAACGCCGGTCGAGACGGAAGCTACCAGAGCGCATCGCGGCTGTCAAGCGCGTCGTGGCGCCTCCAGGCCGCCGCCTCACCGGATGCTGAAGGTCTCCGCGACGGCGTGCAGCTCCCTGATGAACGTGTGCTTGTCGAAGGTCGGCGCGTAGACGACGCAGTCGACGATCCAGAGCCGGGAGGCCACCCGGTCGAGCACGAAGAAGCAGAGAAACGGCCCCCCGTAGAGGTCCTCGGAGTTCTCCCAGTATCCCCTCATCGCCACGGCCTCGTAGTCGCCCAGCGCCTCCTCGTCGAACCGGACCATCTCCCGGCGCATGACGTCGCGATCGTACATCGCCCAGGCGAGCCGCTCCCGCGCCTCGTAGAGGAGGCTCGAATCGGCGAGCGAGAGTCCCCGCCCGTCCCAGGGCTCCCAGGAGACGGTCAGGCCCCGGTGGGGGGGCGTCCGCACGAACTCGAAGCCGGGCACCTCCGGGCGCTCCTGGTTGAGCTCGTAGAGCTCCGGTATGCGGAGGGAGAAGCCGTACTTCGCGGCGAGCTCCTCCTCGAGGTCCTCGCGTTCCCGATCGAGAAGGAAGTCGCGCAGGCGGAGCCGGTTGCCGTATTCGATGAGATCGCGGACCGTCGCCCCGTTCTCCCTGATCGTCTCGAGAAGGGTCTCGCGGCTCGACGCGGTCACGATGATCGTGTACTGGCCCTTCACGGGATAATCCATCTTGCGGAAGACGCGGTCCTTCCCCTCGAGCACCCGGCGAACGCCCGTCGTGCCGATGAAACTCTCGATGATCCTGCCCACGTCGCCGTCCCTGACGACGCCGCAGATCACCATGTTCTTCGTCGGGCGCTGCCGCTCGAAATCGAGCGCGGGAACGAGACGGACGCGGAACTGCAGTTCCGTCTTCGTGTAATAATCCATCTCGTGCTGGATCTCCCTGACGATCGCCTCGGTCACGGCGTCCTCCACGCGCCCCGCCTCGGTGACGATGACGACGTTGCTGTAGGAGCCGACGGGCGGATACGTGCTGTTCACGCCGCACGACGCGAGCGCGAGCGCGATCGTTGCGATCGCGATTGCCATTCGTCTCATGAGTATTCCTCCCGTGGGAACGATACGAAGCACGAGGCGCCCCGGGCAAGGGAAAAGAAAAGACCCCCCGTGGTCGAGGGGTCTCTCCGGGTCCGGAGGTCGGCGCGCGGGCTCAGCGTCGCGTCCTCATCCGTACGATGACCTGGCGGTAGTACAGGTTCTCCCGCTGCAGCTGCAGCAGGCGCTCGCGGAGCAGCCGGTTCTCCGCGGCGAGAGAATCGGCCGCATCCGATCCGGCGAACCGGATGGGAAGATCCCTCGACGGTTCCACGCTCTTCGTGACGGGGAAGGCCTCCTGCG
Source organism: Candidatus Krumholzibacteriota bacterium (assembly GCA_016931295.1). Classification (NCBI taxonomy): domain Bacteria; phylum Candidatus Krumholzibacteriota; species Candidatus Krumholzibacteriota bacterium. The sequence goes on along the minus strand of JAFGEZ010000040.1, from coordinate 20,016 downwards.
AGACCATCTGGAGCACCGGCGGATAGCCCATGTTCGTGCGGCCGCGGTCGACCTCCGTCCGGACCGCCGCGGTCCGGGCCGCCGGGTGGGTCTCCTCGACGGCGAAGGAGGGCATGCCCGCCTGGCCGAGCCAGTTCGTCATCGCGAAGACGGCGACCGCCGCGACCGCCGCCGCGGTGGCGGCGAACTTGGCGCCCCAACGCCAGGAGCCGATCAGGAGATCGCCCCGCGAGCGCACCGCTCTCGCCCGCTCCTCGAGGATCCGCCGCTTGACGTTCCATTCGAAATTCTCCGACGGCTCGACGTCGGGAAGATCGTGGACGAGCGCGAGACAGCGATCCATCTCCCCGGCGAACGCGGCGCACGCGGCGCACGCGTCGAGGTGCTGTTGCAGCAGGATCCTCTGCTTCTCGTCGAGGAGCCCGTCGAAGTGTGAGAGATACATCTCCCGTGCCCTTGCGCAACGCATGTCATTTCCCCCTGAACCTGGTATCGTCTCCGAGAAGCGGCGCGACCGCCTTCTTGAAATACATCCTCCCCCGGTTGATGCGTGAACGCACCGTCCCGAGCTTGAGGTTCGTCGCCGCGGCGATCTCGTCGTAGCTCAATCCGTTTATCTCCCGCAGCACGAAGGCCGGCCGGTACTTGACCGGTATCTTCCCTATCGCTTCCTGGATCGCGGCATTGAGCGTCGTGCGATCCATCTCCTCCTCGGGCGTCGGCCCGTCGTCCTCGACGTCGATCCACCGCCCGTCGTCGCCGCCGTCCGTCTCCGACCACATCCTCACCATCTTCGGGCGGCGCTTTATGTTCCTGATCCTGTTCCTGACGAGATTCGTCGCGATCGTGTAGAGCCACGTGGAGAACCTGGCGACCGTCCTGTACTTGTCCGCGTTCATGTAGGCCCGGACGAACGCCTCCTGGGCGAATTCCTCCGCCTCGCTCTCGTTCCCGAGAAGCCTGAACAGATAGGCGTACAGGCGGTTCTTGTACCGAGCGACCAGGATGTCGTACGCGTGGTTCTCTCCGCGCTGCACCCGGAGGATCAGGTCCTCGTCGGAGAGTTCCACCAGCGCGCCGCGTCCCGCCGCCGGCCGGCTTTCAACGTTCACGCGATCGTCTCCCGTCGTATCGTCTTTCACCTGTTCCTACCCCCCGTCGCCCCGAAAGTTCCCCCGGACCGACCGCTTTTTCTCACCGTCGATCCCACGGATCGAGCTCGGGAAACGCCACGGGGCGCCGTTCCGATCGGCTCACGTCCAACGAGAGCCGTCCCGGGCCGAATTCCCTCGTCACCACGTAGCGCGACGGCGCGTCGCCCGCTTCGCCATCGTACCGGTACGAGACGATGCAGTCGTCCGCCGAATCCTCGCCGCGGAGACGGAATTCTACGGGACGCCCCCGCTCGTCGAGCTCGATCGCGATTTGCCGCCCGCGCCACCGGGCGGCCAGCGTCCGGTTCCCCTTTCCGCCCCACGCGATATCCTCGAACTCGTCGAATGGGAAGGGCCCGAGGAGGAGCGCCGCAACCAGGTCGCCGGGACTGATCGCCATCTCCAGGTGGCCGCCGATCAGGTCGATCGCCTCCGCGCCGGAAAGTCGCGTGCCCCGCTCGCGATCGACGATCGTCAATTCCCCTCCGTCGACGGCGATCGTCGCGTCCTCGCGCCAGGCGCCGAAGAGGCTCGAGTGGCGGAAATCGATCCGCAGCCGGTTTGGTGGGAGGAAAAGGATGCGGCAGGCGCCGCGAAGCCGCGCCCGGGGCAGGTCGATCTTCGCCTTGCCGGCCAGTTCGAGCCCCGGTTCCGTGGCCGGCATCGCGATCGACGCGAAGTCGGAACCGCCGCCGGAAAGCGCCGTCCCTCCGGGGGGCGAGCCGGCACATGATGCGAGCAGTGCGGCCAGAACGAGGATCGCGGGCGATCCTCCCATGATCACGGTTCTTGCTCTCAATCCCCTCCGCTCTCGCCCCGGCCGAGCTTGCCGCCGGCCGATTCGTTCTTTGGATCGATCTCGACGGAGCGCCGCCAGGCGTCGTCCGCCTTCTCTCGGTCGCCGAGCTTGTCCCACGCGTCGCCGAGGTGTTCCCAGATGACCGAATCGTCGTTCGCCTTCACGACCGCGTCGAGCAGCAGGTCGACGGCCTCCCGGTACTCCCCCTGCCGGTACTTTATCCATCCGAGGCTGTCGAGATAGTAGCCGTTGTCCGGTTCGGCGGCGAGCGCCCTGACGAGCAGTTCCTCCGCGAAATCGAGTCGTTCCCCCTTCTCGGCGAGCACGTACCCGTAGAAATTCTGCAGCGACGCGTCGCCGGGAAAGAGCTCGTGGAGGCGGGAGAGCCGCTCGAGCGCGGGATCCCAGTCGCCGCGTTGCTCGTAGAGCGTGGCCACTTCGAGGAGGATGCGGCGATCTTCCGGCGCGAAACGTTCGGCGCGCAGGAGATACTCCTCCGCCATCGCGCCGTCGCCGCGCTGCCGCCTGATCGCCCCGAGCAGGTAGTTGTCCTGCGGGGCGTCCGGGTCGACGAGCGCCTCGGCCCGCTGCAGGTACCCCAGCGCCTCCTCTTCGGGGATCGCCGCCGCTTCCGCGGGCGACGACGGGGCGCCGGCGAGATCGAAGCCGAGGAGGAGGAGCCCCACGTAGTTGTTGAACACGTCCGGTTCGATCCGCACGAGGCGCTCGAGGTATTGCCGGGCGGTCCGGTGGTTGCCTCCCTCGACCTCGAGTTCCGATACGATGCGCAACAAGCTCGGCCGCTCGCCGTCCTCGGCGAGCAGGCGCCGGAAGACGCCGAGCGCCTCCTCCCGCCGTCCTGCGCGGTAGTAGAAGCGCCCGAGTGTGATCAGGCCGTTCGCGTCGAGCTGTTCGTCGCTCCTCATCTTCTCGAGGAGCCTGATCCCCTCGTCGATCTCGTCGCCGTCGACGAGCAGTCCCGCCAGCTCGACCATCGCGGTGCGGTTGTCCGGCTCGACCTCGAGCGCGCGGCGGTAGGCCTCCTTCGCCTCGTCGCGCCGGCCCTCGTGCGCGAGGATCGATCCGAGCGCCACGTGCGCGCCGGCGAGCCCGGGATTCAGCTCGATGGCGCGGCGGAATGAGGCGATCGCCCGGTCGGCGTCGCCCTGCCTCGCGTAGAGGAACCCGAGCTTGTAGTGGACGTACAGGTCGTCGTCGAAGAGGGTCGCCGCCTCCTCGAGAGCGTCGCGCGCCTCGTCGATCCGATCCGTCTCGAGGTAGATCTTCGCCCTGAACTTCAACATCTCGAAAAGCGGCACGTCCTCGCGCCCGTCGAGCGCGTCGAGGCTCTCGAGCGCCGCCGCCGGATCGCCGGCACGGTACTGCGCCTCGGCGAGGATGAGCCGCGCCTCCGAGTCGTAGTTCTCGATGCCGATGAGCCGGCTCGCGAAGTCGCGCGCCTTCCCGAGATCGCCCAGCTCGAGGGTCACGCGGGCGAGCCGGAGATGGATGCGCGCGGTTCTTGGCGCGAAACGATCGGCGTACATGTACCACGAGTAGGCGTGGACGAGGTCGTACCGCGACTCGAGGAAGACCCCCTTCATGTAGGAGGAGAGCGCCCGCGGGTCGGTCTGCGCCACGGCCGCCGGCGGCGCGGCCACGACGAGCGCGAAGGCCAGCACGATCGGGGCGACGAGTTTCATGATCCTTTGTTCCATGCGTCAAGTATAACCCGGCGGGGGGCGCGGAGCAAATCCCCGATGACATTTCGCCGGGCTCCATTCGTTTCTTTCGTTTGCTTCGTTGCGTTGACTTCCCCGGGGACGGAGCGGTATACTTGTCGTCGCCGGGTTCCCGATCGTGGTGACGCGCGGCGGCGCCGGAGGGATCCGGATGACGATCCGGCCGCGGCGGGAGGTCGCGTCCCGCCCTGATGAAAGGATCTTCCGATGAAAAAGAGACGACTCCTTTTTCTGACGGCGCTCGCGGCCGTTCTCATCCACGGGACGGCGGGCGCGCAGGTGTTCCAGGCCGTGATGCTGGAACGGTTCGGCATCATGGATCCAACGCGGACCGGCGCGCGCCCCTTCGCGCTCGGCGGCGCGTACACGGCGGTCTCGGACGACGTTTTCGGCCTCGTCTACAATCCCGCCGGCCTCGTCCAGGTGGATCGGAACGCCTTCTCGATCGGCATCCACCACGTGTCCGTCGACATCGACAACGCCTATGGCGGCCTCCGCTCGGCGCAGGGCGGTTCCTACACGTCCCTCGGGCATCTCGCGGGCGTCTTCCCCTACGAGGAGATGGACAACAACATCGTCCTCGGCGTCGGCGTCTTCCGCGCGGGAACGGGGGATCTCGAGTGGATCAAGTCGGGGCTGTGGAGCGGCGGCGCGATGTCGATGAACCGCTACATGCAGAGCGGGACGATCTACCAGTACCGGTTCGGCATCGGCGTGGACCTTTCTCCCGCCGTCGCCCTCGGCGCGGCGCTCGTCGTCTGGGAACAGTCCCTCGACATCGTCGACGAGATACGCTACGAGGACACCGATTCGATCGCCCTCTATACCGACGACGTCGAGGTCGATCTCGACGGCGTCTCCCTCGAGTTCGGCGTCATGTTCTTTCCCCACGAGGCGCTCCAGGCCGGCGTGACGGTCTCGAGCCCGGCCTGGCTGAGCTACGACGGCGACGGCGTCGTCGACTACAGCGGCACCTACAAGAGCGGCCCGTACGTCGGCTGGGAAAGCGATCCCGCATGGGGGATCATCGAGGAGGACTACACCCTGCCGATGCGCTTCCGCGGGGGTCTCGCCCTCGTCACCGACCTCGTCCTCGTCACGGCCGACGTCGAATACGTCGACTGGACCCAGACGAAATACGAGGGGCAGCGCCTCGACGACGAGTTCGCGCCGGGGCGCGACGTGCTGGACGACGTGTGGAACCTCTGTTTCGGCGCGGAGATCAGGCTTCCCTGGCCGGCGATGAGTTTCCGGGGCGGCTACTCCTACGCGCCGCTCGTGACGCGGTCGATCGACGAGATCAGCCTGATCGTCGACGACGCGCCCGAATCGATCGTGGCCGACTACGAGATCGGCACCGACCGCCACCTCTTCACCTTCGGCATCGGCGCCGTCGTCGACCGCGTCTTTTTGATCGACGCAGCCGTCGCCTTCGGCGGATTCGATCGGGATACGGGGGAATTCTCCGAGAAACGGGACATCACGGAGATCGTCGTCTCGGGGGGATACCGCTTCTGAGCGGTCCCGGACCGACCTAGTCCGTCTTCCGTCTGATCCCGCGGAGCAGGGAGAGATACGCGTCGTCGAGGCGGGAGAGCATCTTCTCGCCCAGGCCCCCTCCGGTCTCCATCACCCGGTTGTAGTATTCCTCGAGGTACCGGCAGAGGAAGACGTTCTGGCGGGTGATCTGTTCCTCGATCAGCGCTTCCACCTCACCCCGGCGGCGGAGGAACTCCTCGTCCTCGGGCACTCCGCCGGCGTTGTGGAACCACGTGTTGAGCAGCTGGAGCCAGTAGGAATCGTGCTTCCCGCCGTTGTCGAAGACGCAGCCGGGCTCGTCGACGAGAAAGCAGTGGCCGTAGACGAAGTACGAGCAGTTCACGAGACCATGGAGAAAGAACCGGCGGTGGCAGTCGACCTGCATCTCGTCGAGGCGGCAGGGCAGCCTGCATTCCTCGCAGAAGGCCGCGGGGTCCCCGCCGAAGGTGAACGGAGCGTGCTTCACCTTCCTAACGGTCACTCTTCCCTCCCCGCCTGCCGCGGTGGCGGTGTCGCATGTTCGAGAGGGCGTTCTTCGCCGCCATCTGCTCGGCGTCCTTCTTGCTCTTCCCGCGCCCCTTCCCGCGGATGCGCCCGGCGACGTGCACCTCGACGAGGAAGACCTTGTCGTGCTCCGGGCCCGACGTGGATCTCACCTTGTAGATCGGATAGGTCTTGAACCGCGACTGCGTGAGTTCCTGGATGAGGCTCTTGTAGTTGATGTGATCCGAATGCTCGAGCGTCTTGTCGATGTCATCGAGGATCAGCTCCTCGATGAGGTCGCGGGCGGGCTCGAGCCCGCCGTCCAGGTATACCGCGCCGATCACGGCCTCGAGGGCGGCCGCGGTCACGGAGTCCTGGTCGGCCACTCCGCCCCGCGACGCGTTGCCGGAGACGATGATGTGCGAGGCGAGGTCGATGGCGACCGCCTTCTTCGCGAGGACGGTCTGTGACACGAGCAGGGATTTCTTCTGGGTGAGCTGCCCCTCGTCCTCGTCGGGGAAATTCCGCACGAGATAGTCGCTCGTGACGAGCGCGAGCACCGAGTCACCGAGGAATTCGAAGCGTTCGTAGGTGATCCCCGATTCCCCCGGCCTGAGTTCGCCGAGGGTCGACCGGTGGGTCAGCGCCTCGAGGAGCAACGCGCCATTTTCGAAACGATACCCGATCTTCTTCTCGAATCCGCCGAAGCCGGCGGTCGCGGCCGGCCGGCCGGCGCCGAAAAGACGACGAAAGATGGCGGTCAAGCGTTTCATCTCGACGAGGCCTATTCCCCGTACCGCTTCAGCAGCAGGCTGACGTTGTGTCCGCCGAATCCGAAGGAGTTGCTCATCACGTACGTCAACTCGGCCTTCTCCGCCTCGAAGACGTGGTTGAGCTCGCACGCCGGATCGACATTCTCCAGGTTCGCCGTCGGCGGGAGCATGTTCTCCCCGATGGCCCTGACGCAGATCACCAGTTCGTGGCCGGCGGCGGCGCCGAGCAGATGGCCGTGGCTCGACTTGGTCGAGCTGACCTTCGGCGCGGCAGGGCCCTCGCCGAAGACCCGCCTGATCGCCGCGGCCTCTCCCGGGTCGTTGAGCTGCGTCGACGTGCCGTGCGCGTTGATGTAATCGACGTCCTTCGGCTCGATGCCGGCGTCGTCGAGCGCCATCTTCATCGCGCGTCCCTGCCCCTCCCCTTCGGGAGCGGGCGAGGTCATGTGGTACGCGTCCCCCGTCATCCCGATGCCGACGAGCTCGGCGAGGATCGTCGCGCCGCGCGCCCGGGCGTGCTCGAGCTCCTCGATGACGACCATGCCGGACCCTTCGGCCATGATGAAGCCGTCCCGGTCGCGATCGAAGGGCCGGCTTGCCCGCTGCGGCTCGTCGTTCCGCGTGGACAACGCCTTCATCGAGCAGAAGCCGCCGAGCGCCATGGGCGAGATCGTCGCCTCGGCGCCGCCCGTGAGAACGGCGTCCGCGAGTCCGTGCTTGATGGTGAGACAGGCGGTGGCGATCGCGTGACCGCCGGAGGCGCAGGCCGAAACCGTGCAGAAGTTCGGTCCCTTCAGTCCGAATCGCACCGACACGAGGCCGGCTGCCATGTCGGAGATCATCATCGGGATGAAGAAGGGGCTGATGCGCGACGGGCCCTTCGCGATGAGATTCTCGTGCTGGGTCTCGAAGGTGTAGATCCCCCCGATCCCCGAGCCGATGATCGTCCCGAACCGGTCGCTGTCCTCGACGCCCTCTCCCAGCCCCGCCGAGTTCATCGCCTCGACGGAGGCGGCGATGGCGAGCTGGGTGAAGCGGTCCATCCGCCGGGCTTCCTTCTTGTCGATGACGGTCGTCGGATCGAAGTCCTTGATCTCGCCGCCGATCTGCGAGGTGTACTCGCCGACGTCGAAGGCCCCGATCCTGTCGATCCCGCTCCTGCGAGCGAGTACGGCCTCCCATGCCGACTGGACATCATTGCCGCACGGGCTGATGAGCCCGAGACCGGTGACGACCACCCTTCTGCCGTTTCCAGACACTTCGCCCCCCGTATCGTTGATGCCGGTCGCGCCGGCGCAGAGGCCGGCGCCCCGGATTATTCGCTGTGACCCTCGATGTAATCGATGGCCTCGCCGACCTTCGTGATCTTCTCGGCTTCCTCGTCGGGGATCTCGATGCCGAATTCCTCCTCGAGAGCCATGACGAGTTCCACCGTGTCGAGGGAATCGGCGCCGAGATCGTCTATGAAGGACGCTTCGCGCGTGATCTGATCCTCGTTGACCGAAAGCTGCTCCTCGACGACTTTCTTTACCCGTTCCTCGATCGTCATCTTGCGTCGTACCTCCTGTAAACGTTCGTTCAGGACATCACCATGCCGCCGTCGCAGTGCAGGACCTGCCCGGTGACATAGGAACCCATGTCGGAGAGCAGGAAGAGGACGACGTTCGCGACGTCGCGCCCCGTTCCGAACGCTCCGAGCGGAATGAGACGGAGCATCTCCTCGCGCGCCTTCTCCGGAAGCGCGTCCGTCATCGCCGTCTCGATGAAACCGGGGGCCACGGCGTTGACCGTGACGTTTCTCGCCGCCATCTCCCTGGCCGCCGACTTCGTCAGGCCGATGACGCCGGCCTTGCTGGCGGCGTAGTTGACCTGGCCGATGTTGCCCATGAGGCCGATGACCGACGAGATGTTCACGATCCTGCCGCACCGCATCTTGAACATGTGCCGCGCGATCGCCTTGGTGAAGTTGAAGGCGCCGGTCAGGTTCACCCTGATCACGGCGTCCCACTCCGCCTCGCTCATCCTGATGAGCAGGTTGTCCCTCGCGATGCCTGCATTGTTCACGAGGAAGTGCACCTGCTTCCGCCAGGCGAGCGTCTTCGCGACGCACTCCTGCGCCTGTCCCAGGTCGCCGACGTCGCAGGCGAGCGCCAGCGAGCCGGCCCCCGCCTGTTCGACGAGCGCCGCCGTCTCTTCCGCTCCCGCGGCGTTGACGTCGATGACGGCCGTGTCGACACCCCGCGCGGCGAGCGCCAGGGCGATATCCCTGCCGATCCCCTGGCCCGCGCCGGTCACGATGGCCGTTTTTCCCTTCATTCCATTCATCTCATCCATTCCTTCAGCTTGCGGCGCCGGGAACGCCCCTGTATACCAGAATCTCGGTCGCCGGTAAAGCAGAAGATCAGGCGATCTCGACCTCGGGCGCGACGTACGCCTCGAGCGCCGCGGCCGTGCCGACCGTCTCGACCGGCCGCGACCGGTCGATGCGCTTCATGAGGCCGGAAAGGACCTTGCCCGGACCGATCTCCATGATCTCCCCGTCCCATCCGTCGAGAAGGACGCGCATCGATTCGGTCCATCGCACGGGGCTGGTGAGCTGGCGCGAGAGCGCATCGACGATCTCGCCGCGCTCGCGGACGAGTTTCGCGTCGGCGTTCGAAACGACTCCCGCACGGGCGGGATGGAAGTCGAACTGCCCGATGAAGGAGACGAGCTCATCCTGTGCCGAGGCGACGAGCGGCGAATGGAAGGCGCCGGAGACGTTCAGCTTGACCGCCTTCTTCGCCCCCGCGGCCGTGGCCGATTCCATGGCGCGCTCGACTGCCGGAATGTGCCCGGAGACGACGATCTGCCCGGGGGAATTGAGATTGGCGATGACGACCGTCTCTTCGCCCGTCGACGCGGCGCGGCAGATCTCCTCGACCGTCTCCGCCTCCAGGCCGATGATCGCCGCCATCGTGCCGGGCTGGCGCAGCCCCGCCTCGTACATCAGCTCGCCGCGCTTGCGCACGATGCGCAGCGCGTCCATCGGCGCGAGCACGCCGACCGCCGCGAGGGCCGAGTATTCGCCGAGACTGTGCCCGGCCGCGATCGCCGGCTCCACGCCGCCTTCCTCGCGCAGGATCGTCGCGACGGCGACGCTGTTGAGTAGAATCGCCGGCTGCGCGTTGCGGGTCTCGGTGAGGACCTCCGCCTCGCCGCCGAAGCAGAGGCGCGAGAAGAACTGGCCGAGGGTCTCGTCCGCTTCCCTGTAGATCTCCGCGATCCGGGGGTAGGCCGCGACGAGATCCTTCCCCATGCCGACGTACTGCGATCCCTGCCCGGGAAACAACATCGCTGTCTTCTTCATCGTACTCAGTCTCCTTGCCGTCAGACCCGGAACAGGACGGAGCCCCACGTGAGCCCCCCGCCGAAGGCGACCATGATGACGAGATCGCCCTTCTTCAGCATCCCCTGCTCCCGCATCTCGCCGAGAGCGATCGGGATGCTCGCCGACGAGGTGTTGCCGATGCGGTCTATGTTGACGATGACCTGATTCTTCTTCAGTTTCAAGCGTTTCCTCACGCCCTCGATGATCCGGATGTTCGCCTGGTGCGGAATGAGGTAATCCACGTCCCCGGTCGACAGCCCCGCGTCGCCGAGTGTCCGGTGCGCCGCGTCGACCATCGAGCGGACGGCGTACTTGAAGAGGTCGTTCCCCTTCATCTTCGTGTACTGCATCCCCTCCCGCAGCCGTTCCTCGGTCAAGGGCATCCGCGAACCGCCCCCCGGCCGGTAGAGCAGGTCGCCGAGGGAGCCGTCGCTCTGCATGAAGCTGGAGAGGATCCCGTCGCCCGGCTCGCAGGGCTCGAGCACGACGGCGCCGGCCCCGTCGCCGAAGAGGACGCAGGTGGCGCGGTCGTCCCAGTCGGTGATCCGCGAGAGGAGCTCGACGCCCACCACGAGGATGCGGTCGGCCTGGCCGTTGGCGATCATCGCGCGCCCGACGCTCGTCCCGTAGATGAAGCCGGAGCAGGCGGCGCTGAGATCGAAGGCCGCGGCCCGTGTCGCGCCGAGCCGGTCCTGCAGCAGGCATCCGGTCGCGGGAAAGGACATGTCGGGGGTGACCGATGCGACGATGATGAGATCGAGATCGGCCGGATCGATGTCCGCGTCGGCGAGGGCCTTCCGGGCGGCCTCGTACGAGAGATCGCTCGCCGCCTGGTCGTCCGCCGCGATGTGGCGTTCCCTGATCCCGGAACGGGTGACGATCCATTCGTCGGTCGTGTCGACCATCTGTTCGAGATCGTGATTCGTCAGCACCCGCTCGGGAACGTAGTAGCCCATCCCCGCGATTCGCGCGCCCCTGCATCCCGCTTTGCCTGTCACTCCCCCGTCTCCTCCGTTCGTGCCCTGATATGCTCGTTGATTCCGCTCTCGACGAACCGCTCCGCCGCGAGGATCGCGTTCTTCGCCGCGCGGGCGGACGATCCGCCATGGCCGATGATCGTCACGCCGTTCACGCCGAGCAGCGGCATCCCGCCGTACTCCGCGTAGTCGAGTTTCCGCTTCATCCCGCGGAACACGGGCCGCATCATCGCCGCCCCGATCCTCGCCAGCACGGACGAATCGACCCCTTTCCGTATCATCCAGTTGAAGTAGCCGAAGACGCTCTCGGAAAACTTCAGCATGACGTTCCCGGTGAAACCGTCGGTGACGACGACGTCGACGGCTCCCTCGAACACGTCCCCTCCCTCGACGTTCCCCGCGAAATCGAGATCGCTCGCCGCCAGGAGCGCGTGGGCCTCGCGCGTGAGCTCGTTTCCCTTCGACGACTCCTCACCGTTCGAGAGCAGCCCCACGCGGGGGGATTTCATGCCGAGGAAATATTCCGCGTAGACCGCCCCCATCTCGGCGAACTGGAGCAAATTCCGCGGCGTGCAGTCGGCGTTGGCGCCCCCGTCGAGGATGATTGACGTCCCCGTCTTCGTCGGCCACCAGAGAGCGATCGCCGGGCGGTCGATCCCGTTCAGCCGGCCGAGGTAGAAGAGCGACGAGACCACCGCCGCGCCGGTGCTCCCGGCGCTCACGACGGCCTTGACCGCGCCCTCCTTCTGCAGGAGCATCGCCCTGACGATCGAGGAATCCTTCTTGCGCCGGATCGCCTGCGACGGGCTCTCGTTCATCCCGATCGTCTCGGGCGCGTCGACGATCTCGATGTGATCGTCGCCGTACCCGTGTTCCTCGAGATATTCCCGCACGACCCGTTCCGGACCGACGAGGACGACCTCGATCCGCCCGTCCCGTTCGCGCACGGCCTCGATCGCGCCGTCGATGATACCCACCGGCGCGTTGTCGCCGCCCATTGCGTCAAGACCGATTCTCATCCTCGCCTCACCGGGCTACCCTCGACCAAACACCGCCGAGCCGCCGGCCGGCTCAGGCTTCCTCGACTTCGGGTTTGACGACTTCCCGCCCGCCGTAGTACCCGCAGTGCGGACACACGACGTGGGGAGGCTTGGCCTGGTGGCAATGCGAACACTTCGTCACGGTCGGCGCCGCCGCCTTGTAGTGCGAGCGCCGCATCCGTTTCTTGGATTTCGACGTTCTCCGTTTCGGTACGGCCATTTCCGTGTCTCCTTCCGGTTCCGGGCAATATTCAACTCTCGTCCGAGCGGTTCAACAGTTTTCTCAGCGCCCCCCAGCGCGGATCCCCCTCCTCGCGTTCGCAGCCGCAGTCGCCCTCGTTCAGGTTGGCGCCGCAGGCCGGGCACAGACCCCGGCATCCGTCGTCGCAGAGAAAGCGGATGGGCAGGTCGAGAATGACCGCCTCCCGCACGCGCGGGAAGAGATCGAACGCGTACTCGGCCCTCTCGTCCAGGAAAACGAAATCGTCGTCCTCGATGCTCTCCGGCGGCGCGTCGTGCGCCCCTCGCTGGAGCACGAGCCTGAACGCCACGTCCACGGGATGCTCGTACGGCCCGAGGCATCGCGAGCAATCGACCGTCAGGGTGCCCGTGACGGCGGCGTCGACGTAGTACCGGCTCCCCGTCCTCGACGAGGTCCCCTCGACGGCGACCGCGCAGAGCGCTTCCCCCCCCTCCTCGGTCGGGAGGGTGAACGTCTCCCGGAAAGAAAACCCGTCCCGGTCGGCGCTGTGGCCGAGGTCGAGTTCCATTCTGGTAACGTCCTGATTCATAAAGCGCTTATATTAATCGTCACCGAAGACGATCGCAAGTTCTTTTTCGGCGGTCTCCGGGGCGTCCGAGGCATGCACCGCGTTGGCCTGGAGACTCGTCCCGTACATGTACCGGATCGTGCCCGGACGCGCGTCGGCGGGATTCGTCGCCCCGACGAGTTCCCGCACCAGGGTGACGGCTTCCTCCTTCTCGACCTGCATCCCGATGACCGGTCCGCCGGTGATGTACTCGATCAGGTCCGCGAAGAAGGGCTTCTCCCGGTGCACGCCGTAGAATTCGCCGGCCTGCTCCCGGTCGAAGCGGAAGAGCTTCATTTGCGTGATGGCAAATCCGTTCCTGAGCACGAAATCGATGATCTCCCCCTGTTTCCCGGCCTGCACGGCCTCGGGCTTGATCATCATGTAGGTCTTCTGCACGTCTTCCTCCGTTTTCTCGATGCCGGCGATCGCGCTCTCCGCTACGCCGGAAATGATTTCACGATGTCGGCGATCCCGGCCGGCGTGTCGGCCACCGCCACCCCGGCGGCCTCGAAGGCGGCCGTCTTCTCGGCGGCGGTGCCGGTGCCGCCGGTGACGATCGCCCCGGCGTGTCCCATCCGCTTGCCCGGGGGCGCGGTGCGGCCGGCGATGAACGCGACCGTCTTCTTCGGGTAGCCGGCGCGTATCTTCTCCGCGGCGAGCTCCTCGTCGTTCCCGCCGATCTCCCCGATGATGACCACCGCGTCGGTCTCCCCGTCCGCGGCGAAGAGATCCATCGTGTCGAGCAGGTTCAGGCCGACGACGGGATCGCCGCCGACGCCGAGGCAGGTGGACTGCCCGATCCCCGCCTTCGTCAGATGATACACCACCTCGTAGGTGAGCGTGCCACTGCGAGAGACGATTCCCACTCGGCCCTCGAGATGGATGTGGCCGGGCATGATGCCGACCTTCGCCTTCCCGGGCGATATGACTCCCGGGCTGTTCGGGCCGAGGAGCCGCGCGCCCCGCGCCCGGACGTAGGGCAGCACGCGCACCATGTCCTTGACGGGGATCCCCTCGGAGATGCAGACGACGAGAGAGATCCCGGCGTCGGCCGCCTCGCATGCGGCATCGGCGGCGAAGGCCGCCGGAACGTATATCACGCTCGTGTTCGCGCCGGTTTCGCGAACCGCCTCGTCCACGTAGTCGAACACGGGTACCCCGTCTCCGGTCGTCTGCCCGCCCTTGCCGGGGGTGACGCCGGCGACGACCCGCGTCCCGTACTCGATCATCTGCGCCGTATGGAATGCGCCGTCGCGCCCCGTGATGCCCTGGACGACGAGCCGCGTCTCCCTGTCGACGAGGATGCTCATGCGTCCCTCCCTTTCTCGCCGGCGCTGCCGCGGGCGACGTCGATGGCCTTCCGCACGCCTTCCTCCATGGAGGCGGCGGGAACGAGGTCGGTGCCGGCGAGCAGCTCTCGGGCCCGTTCCTCGTTCGTCCCGGTGAGACGGACGACGAGGGGCACCTCGATGCCGAGCTGCTTTTTCGCCTCGATGATCCCGAGCGCGACGTCGTCGCACCGGGTGATCCCGCCGAAGATGTTGATGAGGATCGAGCGGACGTTCGGGTCGCGGAGGATGATCTTCATCGCGGCGAGGACCTTCTCCGGGCTCGAGGAACCGCCGATGTCGAGGAAATTGGCCGGTTCCGCGCCGAAGTGCTTGATCATGTCCATCGTGGCCATGGCGAGCCCGGCGCCGTTGACGATGCAGCCGATCCCGCCGTCGAGCTTCACGAAGGAGAGGCCGTGCTCTCTCGACTCGACCTCGCCCGGATCGGCATCGGCGTCGTCGCGGAGGTCGGCGATCGCCGGCTGCCGGTAGAGGGCGTTGTCGTCGATGTTGATCTTCGCGTCGATCGCCCAGACCTTCCCCGCCGGATCGACGACGAGGGGGTTGATCTCCGCGAGCGAGGCGTCGACCGCCATGAAGGCGTCGAAGAGACGCGGGAGCACGCCGGCGACCTGCCGGGCGACGTCGCGGTCGCCCGAGAGGAATGCCGCCTGCCTGCGCAGCTGGAAGGCGAGCAGGCCGGCGGAGGGATCGATGGTGGTCTTGAGGATCTTCTCCGGCGCCGTCCGGGCGACTTCCTCGATGTCGACGCCCCCCTCGGGCGAGACCATCATCATCGGCCGCCGGGTGATCCTGTCGATCACCATGCCCACGTAGAACTCCTCGGCGATGTCCACCGCCTTCGCCACGAGGACCTTCTCGACGCGCAGGCCCTTGATCTCCATGCCGAGGATCGCCTCCGCCTTCGCGGCCGCCTCCCCGGGAGTCGAGGCGAGCTTGACGCCCCCCGCCTTGCCCCGTCCGCCCACGAGGACCTGCGCCTTGACGACGACCGGGCAACCGAGCTCGCCGGCGGCCGCCTCCGCCTCGTCCGCCGTCCAGACGAGCCGGCTCGGCGGCACGGGCAGGCCGTGGGCGGCGAAGACGCCGCGTGCGTCCGCTTCGTGCATTTTCACGGGCAACCCCCTGTATTCTGCGATCGATCGAACCGTCGGTCGTCCGGGCCGGACGAACTCGGGCTACGAGAGGATCGGTTTCAGCGCGTCGACGAGATCCGGGTGGCCGATCTCGTCCAGATCGTAGCTCACCCGCACGGTGGGCTTGTCGATCCTGACGATCCTCGTGAGGTCGATCGGCGTGCCGATGATCACCGTGTCGCACTCGGTGGCGGCGATCGTCTTCTCGAGATCCTTGATCTGGTCGGCGTCGTAGCCCATCGCCGGGAGCAGCTCGCCCACGTCCGGATACCGCCGGAAGGTGCGCGCGATCTTGCCCGTGGCCCACGGACGCGGATCGACCAGCTCGGCGGCCTGGAACTTCAGGGCCGCCATGACGCCGGCGCCGTACTTCATCCCGCCGTGCGTCAGGGTGGGTCCGTCCTCGACGCAGAGGACCTTTCTCCCCGCGATCAGCTCGGGATGGTCGACGACGAGCGGCGAGGCCGCATCGACGACCATCGCGTCGGGATTGACCTGGGCGATGTTCGAGCGGACCTCCTCGATGCCGCAGAGATCGGCCGTGTCGATCTTGTTGATGACGATGACGTCGGCCATGAGCAGGTTCGCGAACCCGGGGTAGTACTCGAGCTCGTGGCCCGGCCGGTGCGGATCGACGACGGTGATGGCGAGGTCGGGACGGTAGAAGGGCAGGTCGTTGTTGCCGCCGTCCCAGAGGATCACGTCGGCCTCCTTCTCGGCCTCGCGGAGGATCGCCTCGTAATCGACCCCCGAATAGATGACGACGCCCGCCTCGATGTGCGGCTCGTACTCCTCCATCTCCTCGATCGTGCACTTGTGCTTCGCCAGGTCCTCGATGGATCCGAAGCGCTGCACCTTCTGCGCGACGAGGTCGCCGTAGGGCATCGGGTGCCTGATCGCGGCCACCTTCTTGCCCGCGTCGATAAGGATCCTGGCGACGCGGCGGGTCGTCTGGCTCTTGCCGCAGCCGGTGCGCACCGCGCAGATCGAGACGACCGGCTTCGTGCTCTCGATCATCGTCGGCCGGCCGCCGGCGAGAACGAAATGCGCGCCGAGAGCGTTGACGTACTGCGCCTTCTCCATCACGTACTGGCTCGAGACGTCGCTGTATGCGAAGAGGACCTCCTCGATGTTCTCGTTCTCGATGATCTCGCCGAGATCCTCCTCGGGCCTGATGGGAATGCCCTTGGGATAGAGCTCACCGGCCAGTTCCGCGGGGTACACGCGATCGTCGATGTCGGGAATCTGCGTCGCCGTGAATGCGACGACCTCGTAGTCGGCATTGCCGCGGAAGAGCGTGTTGAAGTTGTGGAAATCCCTTCCTGCGGCACCCATGATGACGATCCTCTTCTTGCTCATGCGGTCCATTCACCTCCGATGGTAACTGCGCTCGTGTTCCGGCCTCCGGGCCCCGCGGCTTCCCGCTCAGGGCGCGTCGGCCTCCTCTCGTATTCTTCTCACCAGGGCGGACGTCGAGTGCGCGCCGACCATGTCGATCCGCACGACCTCCCCCCCGTTCTCCTCGACGATGTCGGCCCCGACGATCTCGCCCGGGGCGTACTCGGCGCCCTTCGCGAGGACGTCGGGCCTGAGCGCGGCGATCGTCTCGAGCGGCGTGTCCTCGTCGAAGATCGTCACGCAATCGACGCACCTGAGCATGAGGAGCAGGTACGCCCGGTCGTCCTGCCGGTTGAAGGGGCGCCCGTCCCCCTTGCCGAGGCGGCGCACCGAGTCGTCGCTGTTGAGACCGACGACGAGCAGGTCGCCCAGTTCGCGGGCCGAGGCGAGCAACTCGACGTGGCCGCGGTGCAGGATATCGAAACAGCCGTTCGTGAAGACGATCCGCTCGCCGGCGTGCCGCTCTCGCAGCCGGGGCAGGTCCTCTCTCTGCACGATGCGTTCGGTTGCCTCTTCCATCTCTCTCACGCGGGAAAGGAACGTTCGAGTTCGGCGCGCCCGACGGTGGCCGTGCCGACCTCCCGGACGACGATCCCCGCCGCGGCGTTGGCCAGCTCTATGGAACGGTGCAGGCCGGCCCCGGCGGCGAGCCCCGCCGCGAGGACGCCGACCACCGTATCCCCCGCGCCGGTCACGTCGAAGACCTCGCTCGCCCTCGTCGGGAAGTGGCGCGGCCGCTCGCCGCGCTCGAAGAGGGTCATGCCGTCCTCGCCGAGCGTCACGAGAATCGCCGCGGCCTCGAGATCGTCGAGGAGGGCCCGACCCACCTCGTCGAGCTCGGCGGCCGTCCCGATCCGGCGGTTGTAGAACCCCCCCGCTTCCTTGCGGTTCGGCGTGACCACGTACGCCCCGCGGTAGAGCGAGAAATGCCCTTCCTTGGGGTCGACGAGGATCGGCACGCCGCGCGCGGCGGCCGCCTCGCGGACCGCGTCCATCACGGGACCGGTCACCACGCCCTTGCCGTAGTCGGAAACGACGACGGCATCGGCGCCGTCGATCGCTCGCCGGATTGCCGCGAGCAACCGTCCGAGCGCCCGGCTTCCCGGCTCCCCGCCCGTCTCGAAATCGGCGCGGACGACCTGCTGGTTGTGCGCGACGATCCGGATCTTCTCCGTCGTCACCCGCTCGCCGTCGGCGATGATGAAACCGGGTTCGATTCCGCGCTCGGCGATCAGTGCCCGCATCTCGCGCGCGGCGGCGTCGCGGCCGACCACGCCGACGAGCCGCGCGTCGATGCCGAGGGAGACGAGGTTCCAGGCGACGTTGGCCGCGCCACCCGGACGGGAGCCCGTGCCGTCGACGGCGACGACGGGGACCGGCGCCTCGGGGCTGATCCGGTCGACCCGCCCCCAGAGATACCGGTCGAGCATGAGATCGCCGACGACGGCGACTGCCGATCGAGTCATCTTCCCGCAGATACCGCGAACCGTTCTTCGCCGCAACATTCCTCGCCGCCGTTTTCTATACCGGAATCGCCGGACAGATTTGTCTGTCGAATTGCGACATAACACACAACCGAACAGGGGACAATATACCCGGAGCTTGATCGCTTTTCAAGGAGTATTCACCCGCCGGGCGGCGCGACTTCCGGCCCGCGGAGCCGCCGCGGCCGCTGCCGGAACGGTCCCCGGCGAAACGCCGCTCACCTGGCGGCCTGCCCGGATGCCGGGGGCCGGTTTGCCGGCGGCCGATTCCCGTGTTGACCGGCCCGCCGGCGAACGGGTATATCATTACGGGGAACGCGGGGAACGTGGAAGGCCCGGAAGAAAGGATCGCCAGCGCATGGACACGGAGCAGAAGCAGACATCCCTCCCGGTCGAGATCGACGAGAAGGCCGCCGAGGGGACCTATTCGAATTTCGTCGTTACCGCCCATACCGCCTCGGAGTTCATCCTCGATTTCGCCCGGATGCTCCCCGGCTTCAAGAAGGCGCGGGTGCACTCGCGGATCATCATGACGCCGCAGTCGGCGAAATCCCTCCTCATCGTCCTGAGCCGCACCGTGGAGCAGTACGAGAAGAACTTCGGCCCGATCGCGCCTCCGGGCGGCCCGGGCGGCGCGTCGCCGATGGGATTCCATCCGGGATCGGATTCGGGGAAGAGCAAGATGCACTAGCCGGCCGGGAGCCCGCCTGCCGGCGGCGAGGTCTTCCATCGCTTGTGCGCCCAGAGCCAGTGGTCCGGGTGCTTCCTGATCGCCGCTTCGAGCGCCGCGGCGTGCGCGGCGGTGAGCCGCAGAACCTCGGTTTCGCGCTCGGCCGACGGATCGACCTCGATCGGCGGCAAGAAGACCGCCTCGTGCGTCTCGTCGGGCCGGCGCACGATATAGCAGAAGAGGATCGGCTTGCCCGCGCGGTAGGCGAATTGCGCGGCGCCGGGATAGGTCGACGACGGGATCCCGAAGAAATCCACGATGACGCCCGCGCCCCGGCGGGCCTCCTGGTCGCTCAGCAGGGCGACCAGGTGTCCGCGTTTCAGCGCGGCGAAGATCCCCCGCGCCGCCACCCCGCGCGGGATGATCCCGATCCCCGCAGAGCGCCGCAGATCGTTCATCAGGCCGTCGACCATCCGGTTCTGCTGCTCTCCCACGAGGAATTCGACCGGCATCCCGGCGGCGGCCGCCGCGGCGCCGAGGAGCTCCCACGAACCGAAGTGCCCCGTGACGACGATCGCCCCGCCGCGCGCGAGGACGTCGTCGGCGTGCTCTCGCCCGGCGAAGGAGACGAGATCGAGGACCCTGCCGGCGCCGAGCCGCCCGAGCGAGGCGAACTCGACCATCGACTTCGCGAAATTGACGTATGAGCGCCGCCCCGTCCTGATCCGCGCGCGCCGGTCGAGGACGTCGCCGAGGGCCCGCTCGAGGTTGGCGAGGGTCACCGCCCGCCTGATGCGCACGACGTCGAAGGCGACGATCCCGAGCAGGCCGCCGACGCGGACGGCCGCGCGCATGGGCAACAGCCGCGGCAGGAAGACGAGCAGCTTCACGCCCGCCAGCTCGAGCCGGTGCCGTATCCGTTTCCAGCGTTTCGTGGCCGCGCCTCCTTCGTTCAGGCGCCCGTTCCGCTCAGCGGAAGAGGCGGGCGAGCCGGCTCATCCGAATATCGATGCTCCGGTGCGGGCAGAGCTCGTGGCAGCACATGCACTGCACGCACCGGCGCCGGTCGATGCGGTAGACGTCGCCGTCGCGGTCGATCGCGTCCACGGGGCAGCTCTCCGCGCAGAAGCCGCACCCCACGCACCGTTCGGGGACGATCGCCGGCTGCACCCACACCAGCGGCGCGACGAGCTTGGCGAGCCACTCGGGGACGAGCCTGAGCCCCTTGTTGGAGGGGAGCGCGAACCCCCCGGCGCGCACATCCGCCCCGTCGCCGACGCAGTCGAT
>JAFGEZ010000039.1 GCA_016931295.1 Candidatus Krumholzibacteriota bacterium | reverse complement strand
GCCACATCGGAGGTGTAAGTCCCGAGGCGTTTGAGCGCGCCTCTAATTACGACCTGTAGATGTCTACAAAACCGTGGGAAGTCCAGATGCTCGTATCTCTGAGTGGTCCTCGACTGCCCGAGCACCTTGCACGCCCGCCTCTCTGAGACACCAAGCGCTTCTGTGACCCTCTCCACTGCCCGACGCCTTCGCGCCGGACTTAGAAGTTTCCCCGGGACGCCTCCTTGAGTATCTCGATATCCAGGGCTTGCTCGGCGACAAGCTTCTTCAGCCTCGAGTTCTCCTTCTCAAGCGCTTTGAGCTTCCTCGCCTGGTCGATCTCGAGCCCACCAAACTCTTTTCTCCACCTGTAGTATGTGTTCTGGCTCACTCCAAGCTGCCTGCAGATCTCCGGCACCGTTCGCCCCTGAGACAAGAGAACCTCTGCTTCCCGTAGTTTTGTGATGATCTGCTCGGTAGAATACCGCTTCCTGGACATAAAAATACCCCCTCGCTCTTGACTCCAGATTATACCACTAATATCTGGATCCGTTTTAGGGGGTCAGGTCAATCCGGTCAGCGGCTGCCCGGGGGAATGGCTCAACGACAATTACGTGTATTACTCAGTGGGCGATCCCGGATATCTGTTCCACGAGCTGGACATCGGCACGATGGTGGGGAACGATCCGATCCAGGTCGCTCTCGGGGTCGCCGATCTCTGCTGGTACTGGTATCCGGCCCAGGGGAACTGCGCCGTCCACACGCCGGCGCCGTGGTTCGACAACGTGAGCGTCGTTCGCTACGAGACGC
Organism: Candidatus Krumholzibacteriota bacterium; assembly: GCA_016931295.1. Classification (NCBI taxonomy): domain Bacteria; phylum Candidatus Krumholzibacteriota; species Candidatus Krumholzibacteriota bacterium. The sequence goes on along the minus strand of JAFGEZ010000039.1, from coordinate 42,736 downwards.
CGGGGCCGCAGTGGAGCTACAACGAGTGGGATCTCTTCCAGGACAACTTCCCGGGCGTGGAGTACAACCTCGAGTCCTGGGTCCGGGCGGACCGCGCCGAGGACGTCTCGTTGACGCCGGCCATCGTGCCGGGGGACTACATCGAGGTGACCTGCGCCTCGCCGACCGGCGGCGGCATCGACACGACCGGGGACGGGCGTCCGCTGGTCTACATGTACGTGCGGTGCAGGAACATCGGCCCGGACGCGAAACCGGACCTCGTCGGGCCCGATCTCGCGGGGGATTACTGCAGCTTCTGCACCGTTCCAGCCGTGCCGCCCTGGACCCCCCTCCAGGCCGACCGGGCGTGGCCGGACGACACCTACCGGTTCGATCTCAACGATTCCCTCTTCACGAGGGGGTACATGATCGACTACTACTTCCGCGCCTACGACCAGTATGGCCGCACGAGCGTCCTGCCGGCGGGCGCCGATACGGGAACGCCGAATCCGGCGGGCGTCCGGCCCTACTTCGAGTTCACCTGCCTGCCCACCCTGGGCAGCGACATCCTCTACGTCGACGACTACGACGGCGTCGGCATCCGCGGGGGCACGGTCCAGTACTATCACGACGATTCCTATCGGGCAGTCCTCGATCCGATGGATCTCCCGGACCGCTACGACGTCAACGCGCCGACCGCGATGGTCTCGAACGGCCTCGCGAGCCGCGCCAGGCTGATGCACCTGCTCGAGGCATACGAGACGATCATCTGGGACTCGGGGGACCTGGCCGAGGGCACGATCACCGACGGCCTCCGCCTGGACAAGACCGACGACTGCTCGATGCTCGACGACTGGCTCGAACTCTCCGATCACGACGTAAACCTCTGGATCTGCGGCGACAATATCGCCTCCGATCTCGCCGCGTTCCCCTCGCCGCAGTCGATGCGCCTCATGTTCACGAGCTGCGGCGTGAACGTCAGGGCGTGCAGCTTCTACCAGTTCTCGGGGGGATTCGGCGGGGGCGGCATCGCCATCCCGCGGGTAGACGGCTTTCCCCTCTCATCGCCCTTTTCCGGCGATATCTTCTACGCCTTCGGCGGCTGTCCCGCGGTCAACCACTTCGACGTTCTCGACACGTTGTCGGGGGGCGTGCCCGCGCTCCGGTACGAGCCCTTCGACGAGGGGACATACTTTGCCGGCGTGCGGCACGAGTACCTGAACTCGCAGTCGCGGAACGCGCAGACGATGTGGTTCGGGTTCAGCCTGATGTTCATCAGGGATTTCGTGCTGCACCAGCCCCAGATCCGCAACACCGTGATGAAACAGGCGTTCGACTGGTTCGGCACGGTGACCCAGGCCGATGTGACCGAGGCCGATCGGCCGCCGGTCGACTACTCGCTCTCGCGGAACTACCCCAACCCCTTCAACCCGTCGACGACGGTCTCCTTCTCGCTCCGCGAGCGGGGACCGGTGCGGATCGGCATTTACGACGTCGCCGGGCGGCTCGTCTGCACACTGGTGGACGAGGTCCGCGACGCCGGCCGGTACACCGAGCGGTGGGACGGACGCAACGACCGTGGCACGGCCGCCACGAGCGGGATCTACTTCTGCCGGATGGAGAGCGGCGGGTGGTTTGCCTCGCGGAAGCTCGTGCTGCTGCGGTGAGGCGGATCAGAAGAAGGACAAGAGCACGCCGGCCGCGACGGCCGAACCGATGACGCCGGCCACGTTCGGGCCCATCGCGTGCATGAGGAGGTAGTTGTCGGGGTTGGCCTCGAGCCCCGTCTTGTTGACGACGCGGGCGGCCATCGGCACGGCCGAGACCCCCGCCGCGCCGATCAGGGGGTTGATCGGGTCGCGGGAGAAACGGTTCATCAGGCGGGCGAGGAGGAGCCCCGCGGCCGTTCCCACGCAGAAGGCGAAGAGCCCCAGCACGAGGATGCCGAGCGTCTCCACCCGGAGGAAGCGGTCGGCCTGGAGCTTCGAGCCGACGGCGAGGCCGAGCAGGATCGTGACGATGTCGGTCATCGGCCCCTGGATCGCCTTGTGGAGCCGGTCGACCACGCCCGATTCCCTCACGAGGTTGCCGAACATCAGGGCGCCGATGAGCGGCGCGGCGGTCGGCAAGAGCAGGGCGCAGATCCCGAGGACGACGAGGGGCAAAAGGATCCGCTCGGTCTTCGAGACGTCGCGGAGCTGGCGCATCGCGATCTTCCTGTCCTCGGCGCCGACGAGCCAGCGCATGATCGGCGGCTGGATGATCGGGACGAGCGCCATGTAGGAATAGGCGGCGACGGCGATCGATCCGAGAAGCTGCGGGGAGAGCTTCGAGGCGATGAAGATCGCCGTGGGGCCGTCGGCGCCCCCGATGATCCCGATCGAGGCGGCATCCTTCATGTCGAAATCGAACCCCGCGTACTGGCCGAGCGCGAGCGCGCCGAGAAGCGTCGTGAAGATGCCGAACTGCGCCGCCGCGCCGAGGAGCGCCGTTTTCGGGTTGGCGATGAGGGGCCCGAAATCCGTCATCGCCCCCACGCCCATGAAGACGAGGAGCGGGAAGATCCCCGTCGCGATCCCGAAGCCGTAGATCTGCCCGAGGAAGCCCCCGCTGCCGCCGATCGCGGCGACGGGGATGTTTGAGAGGATGCCGCCGAAGCCGATCGGCAGGAGGAGGAGCGGCTCGAAGTTCTTCCTGATCGCGAGCCAGATGAGCAGGAGGCTCACGGCGATCATCACGACCTGGCCCCACGTGAAGTTCGCCAGGCCCGTCGAGCGCCAGAGAGATCCGAAGGCGTCGAGGATATCCATCGCCGTCTCTTTCCCGTCCGTCAGCCGATCCGAAGGAGTTGCTGGCCGGCGGCCACCGTGTCGCCGGGGGAGACGCCCACGGCCGTCACCGTGCCGTCGACCGGCGACCTGATCTCGGTCTCCATCTTCATCGCCTCGAGGATGACGAGCACGCGGCCGGTCCGCACCTCGTCGCCCTCCTTCACCTCGACGCGCAGGATCGCCCCGGGCATCGGCGCGCTCACGGCGAGGCCCTCGCCGCCGACGGTCTTCTTCGCGGGTGCAGCGGGCCGCTGCGGGGCCGGCCGGGCGGGCGCCGCCGGGCCGGTGCGCCGCGCGGCAAGCCGGGGCCCGCGCTCCTTGACGTCCACCTGGAAGCGGCGGCCGTTGACCTCGGCCGATCCGCCGCGGATCGTCACCGCGTAGGGCTCGCCGTCGATCGTCACCGTGTAGCCGCCGTCGCCGCCGGCGAAGGCCTGGCGGGCCGAGCCCGGCCCCGCGGCGCCCTTGCTCACGTCGAGGGCGGCGTTCCCCTTCAGGAAGGCGATGCCCTGCTCGCGGACGGTGGCCGCGATGAAGAGGCTCTCGTCGGTGGCAGGCCACTCGGCCTCCTCGAGCATCCGCCTGGCCGCGTCGATGCCCCGCCCGGGGTCCTCGTCGGCGATCTCGCGCGGCGAGCGCGTCGTCGGCTCGATGCCGAGCTGCTCGGAGGCGATCCGGACGACCTTCTGGTCGGGCTCGAAGGGCGTCTTCCCCATGCGGCCGAGAACGAGGCGCCCGTAGCCCTCGTCGATCTGGTTCCACGGCCCGGAGGCGACGTTGTTGATCGCCTGCCGGAAGTAGTGGGTGGCGACGGGCTTGATCGACGTGCCGCGCCCACCCCTGGCGATGACGTCGACGAGGGAATCGATGATCTCCTCGAGACGGCCCTCGAGGCCGAGGTCGCGCATCAGCTCGACGTGCTCGATGAAGGTGCCGCCCGGCACGGGGAGGAAGGGGATCAGCGGCTCGACGAGGGCCGCGTCGATCTGCGGCTCGTACTCGCGCATGCAGCGCTTGAGGACCTCCTCGGCCCGCATGACCTTCCGGACGTCGATGTCGAGGGTGAAGTCGGTTCCGCGCAGCGCGTGCCACATGACGAGCAGGTCAGGCTGGCCCTTGCCGCCCGAGACGGGGGCGAGGGAGAGGTCGATCGCGTCGGCGCCCGCCTCGATCGCCGCCTGGTAGCAGATGATGCTCGAGCCGGCCGCCTCGTGCGTGTGGAAGCGCACGGTCGTCTCCGGGGGCAGCGCCCGCCTGGCGCCGCCGATCGTCTCGTGGATATCGCGCGGCGTCACCGTGCCCGTGGCGTCCATGAAGCAGATCGAGTCGAAGGGGATCCCCGCGTCGACGAGCGCCCGGGCCCGCCCGATGTAATGGTCCGGCCCGAGCGGGCTCTTCGCGCAGACCGGCGGGCCCATCATCGTCACGCAGATCTCGTGGCGGAGCCCGGCGTCGACGATCGCGCGCCCGCTGAAGTCGAGGTTGCCCGCGTCGTTGAGGGCGTCGAAGTTGCGGATCGTCGTGATGCCGTGCTTCCGGAAGAGCGCGGCGAAGAGACGGATGACGTCGCTCGACTGCGGCTCGACGTCGACGACGTTCACGCCCCGCGAGAGGGCCTGGAGGTTCGCCTTCCGCCCGGCCGCCTTGCGGAAGCCGTCCATCATCTCGAAGGCGTCCTCGTTGCAGTAGAAGTAGAGCGACTGGAAGCGGTCGCCGCCCCCCGTCTCGAGGTGGGTCAGCCCGGCGTCGACCGCGGCCTCGACCGCCGGCAGGAAGTCCCTGGTCAGCACGCGCGCGCCGTAGAAGGACTGGAATCCGTCGCGGAACGCCGTGATCATGAAATCGATCTTCTTCTTGCCCATGGCTCCTACCTCGTCCTTCCGGCGGCCGCGTGCGCGGCCACGGCGGCGATCGCCGCGGCGATGCGCTCCCGGTCCTCGGCAGTGTTCGTTCGCGGCGGTTCCTGTCGCCGGGAGGGTCCGGGCAGGCGTCCCGCGATCGCGGAGACGTTGCGGAGCACGAGGACGAGCAGCCCGAGGAAACAGAAGACGACGGTCATCCCGATGACCATGAATTTCAAGCCTGTCAGCAGCATCGGACGGCCTCCGGACCGTTCGGCGGCCGCCCGAACGGCGCCGCCGGCATCAGAGCGTGAGAATAATAATGAACTCTATCCCGCGGGGAAAGGGGTCTTTTCAGACAAGGCTCATTTTACGGGTAATCCCTCAAGCGGGCGTCCGGGGATCGCCGTATCGAGCCGTCCCGCGCGAATCGAGACGACGAGATAGCCGAGGGCGAGGAGCGACATGGCGGCGAGCAGGAGGAAGGGCGCGTGGATGTCGAAGCGATCGGCGAGCCGGCCCGAGATGTAGGCGAAGGTGGAGTTGCCGACGATCATGATGTTCGAGGTGAGGCTGTAGGCCGCTGTCCGGCTCCGGGCGGGCACGGCGTTGCCGACGAGGGAGAGGTTCGCCGGGTAGATGACGAACATCGAGACGCCGAGCAGGGCGATCGCCGCCACGGCCGGCGCGAGGACGTTCGTCAGGGCGAGGACGAGCGCGGCGACGGCCACCGCCGCGAAGGAGACCCGGAGCGTTCCGGCGCGGCCGAATCGCTCGGCGATCCGCCCGTAGTACATCGCCGAGACGACCCCCGCGCCGATCCAGCAGCCGAGGATGAGGCCGGTGAGCGACATCGAGACGCCGAGGCGGTGCTTGAGGAGGCTCGGGGCGTAGTTGAGCGTCACGCCCCATGCGAGGCCGCCGAGGAGCATGAAGGGCACGAAGCGCACGACGCCGCGCGCCGCCTCGAGCCAGGAGGCCGTTTCGCGGACGAGCGGCTCCTCGATCGCGTCGGCCGTGCCCCGCGAGACGAGGAGGCCGGCGCCGACGACGAGGAAGTTCATCACCGCCCAGGCGAGGATCGGCGCCCGCCAGCCGAAGCTGTCGGCGAGAAGGCCGGTCGTGGAGAAGGCGACGAGGACGCCGACGTTGCCGAAGGCGCTCTGCACGCCCATCGCGCGGTCGAGACGGGGGCCGTGGAAGGTCTGCGAGACCCATGAGATTCCCACGGGATGGTAGATCGCCGTGCCGAGCCGCACGCCGATGAAGCAGGCGAGGAGGGCGCCCCACGAGTCGATGCGCGTCATGAGGAGCAGCGAGAAACCGACGATCGACGCGTCGAGCGCGAGCCAGCGGCGCGCGTGGCGGTGCCGCGCCGCGTGGCCGAGGAAGGCCTGGAAGATGATGGCCGTCACGAGGCCGATGAGGATCATCGTGCCGATGTCGGTGTAGCTGCGGATCAGCGTTCCCTCGTCGTGGAGGAGGGGGAAGACGCTCGGCAGGATGACCACGGAGGCGTCGTTGCAGGCGTGGTGGATCGCCGCCGTCGCCATGACGCGCCGCTGCGCCGATGCGATTCTCGTGCCCGTGACCGGCATCGTCTCCTCCGTCGACGGGCGCGCCCCCGCGGCGCGTCCGTCGGGACAATATACGCCGGCCGGCCGCCGGAAAGAAGCGCAATCCGCCGCGGGGTCTGGACGCCGGCGGCGATGGTGGTGTACGATTGTCATGAGCGGCCCGCCCGGGCCGCCGGAACGGGAAGAGGAGGAACGGATGACCCGAATCGGATACGCGGCCATCGCCGCGGCCTGCATCCTGTCGGCGGCTGCGCCGTCCGTGGCCGGCACGGTTCGCATGCCGGTCGACAGCGTCGGCTACGCGACCACGCCGGCGGCGATGCGGCAGGTCGTCGACGAGCTGCAGCGATGCGAGTACGACCGGCTCGCCGCGAACGAGAAGACCGACCGGCGGATCGGCTCGCGCGCCATGATCGGCGCGATCGCCCCCCACGACGACTATCTCTACGCCGGCCCCGGGTACATCCACGCGATGCGCGGGGTCCGTGCGCCCCTCGTCGTCCTCGTCGGCGTCTCGCACGCGGCGCGCCGGCAGGGGATCGAGGGGAAGATCGTCTTCGACGACTTCGACGCGTGGCGGGGGCCCTTCGGCGACACGCCGGTCTCCGACCTGCGCGCCCGCCTGGTCGAGGCCCTGCCGCCGGAGATGGTTCTGGTGAGCGGCGAAATGCACGCCGCCGAGCATTCCCTCGAGGCCTTCATCCCCTTCCTCCAGTACACGGAGTACCACACCGGCGAGTGCCGGTTCTCGGAGCGGTACCGCCGCCCCGCCCCCGCCATCCTCCCGATCCTCGTCACGCGCTTTCCCGGCGAGCGGATGCCGCGGGCGGCCGGTCTCGTCGCCGGCGCGCTCCGCGCCCTCCTCGACGAGCGGGGACTCGCGCTCGGCCGCGATGTCGTCGTCCTCGTCTCGGCCGACTGCGTCCACTACGGCGACGAGGGATGGGGCGGACGGAACTACGCACCCTTCGGCACGGACCGCGCCGGCTACGAGCGCGGCGTGGCGCAGGATCTCGACATCATCCGCTCGAGCCTCGTCGGCCCGATCGACACGGGCAGCGTCTCGGCCTTCCGCGGGCGGGTCGAGCGCGACGACCTCGAGTGGCCCTACCAGGTGACCTGGTGCGGTGTCTACTCCATCCCCTTCGGGCTCACGCTCCTCGCCGAGCTGGCCCGGCTCGAGGGGCGCGGCGCGCCGGAGGGGGTCATGCTCCGCTACGGGACGAGCCTCGAATCGGCGGACGCCGGCCTCAGGGCTGCGGGGCTGGGGACGACGAGCGACGCCACGCTCCGGCACTGGGTGGGGTACGCGGCGATCGGCTACTGGTAGCGGATCAGCAGGGGTCGAGGTCGAGGACGTCCCCCCGGCGGGTGCCGGTCTCCTCGATCCGGTCGGGCGGCAGCTCGAGGGCGCTCACCGCCCCGGACGCCGATTCGGCGAGGCAGTTCGGCGGGAAGCGTTTCAGCACCTTGACGATCCGCCCCCCGTGATCGAGAAACGCGATGTCGATCGGGCCGCGCACGCCGACGGTGCAGATCGCCTGGCAAGGACTGATCCATACCCCGCAATCCCGCGGCATCCCCGTGCGGTTGATGAACCGGAGCGTGTTCCTGAACCCCGCGTTGAGGTTCAAGAGCCGCTCGACGAGCACCGTTCCGCGGGTCGTGTTCCGCACCGACATCCGTTCACCTTCCTAGAGCGGCACGCCGACGAGGAGCGCGGCGAGCACGGCGAGCGCCGTGCCGCTGCTCCAGTCGAAGAGCCGGGAGGCTGCGCCGCCCGCCGCGCCGCCCGCCGCGGGGTCGCCCGCGGGAACGCATCCGGCCGGCTCCGCCGCGAAGAGGAGGCGGTACCGGGCGGCGAGCCGTTCGCCGCAGAGGGGGAGGCCGCACCGCGTCACGTGCTGCGCGGCGAAGAAGAGGAAGGCCACGACGTAGACGACCGCCGCTCCCGCCGGCCCGAGCAGGGCCCCGGCCGCGAGGGAGGGCGCCACCTCGCGCGCGGTGACCGCGCCGATGACGACGAGCGGCGCGGCGAAGACGAAGGAGAGGGCCGCGCCCGAGAGGGAGAAGGCGATCCCGCCCGCGCCGCCGCCGGCGGCGTGTGCGGTGACCGCCGCGGCGGCGAGGCCGACGCCGAGGACAAGCCGCCGCCGGTCGTCCCGCATCGAGACGACGGCCATCACGAAGAGGACGGCCATCCCCTTGATCGCGGCCGCGTGCGGTATCAGACTCTCCATTCGTTCTCCCTTCCCGTCCGTCGTGCCGGTGACTTCAACGGACAGTACAACAAGATGCGGGCCACGGGGGCAAGAGGCGCCCCGGCCGGCCGCCCGGCGGGGGCATCGAACCGCGGCCGGGCGGCCGATCGAACGCGGGCACGCGAGTTACGGCTGTCGCCGCGAGTGCCGCCCGCGGGGCGCCCGGCCCCGGCCGACCGCCCCGCCGCGGCGCGGTTGGGGAATATTCCCCTGCCCGGGGCGGGGGGCGGGGGGGCGCTGGGCGAGAATGCGGCGCGCCGGACGGGCGCAGGCGCCGCGGTTGCCACGCGGGGCGGATCGTTCCCGGTTGTTCCCCGGGATGCCCCGGTCAGCCGGTGAGGTCGCGCAGGAGGGGGCCGCCCGCCGCCGCGTCGTCGGCGGGAACGCGGGCGTATTCGTAGATCGTGCGGCTGCGGAAGAGGACGAAGGAGACGACGCCGCCGACCGCCGCGGGGATGACGGTTCCCGAACCGAAGACGGCGCACGAGATGATGATGGCGGCGATGGGTATGTTCATGACCGCGCCGAGGGCGGCGGACATCCCGCAGGCGAGGAGCCCGGTCCAGGAGGCGCCGCCCGGCGCGACCCCAGCGGCCGCGGCGACGAGCGCCCCGCCGCCGATGCCGAGGATGACGAGCGGGCCGGTGAATCCACCGCTCAGCCCCGAGCCGACCGTGGCGGAGACGGCGGCGATCTTGAAGAGGAGGAGCAAGGCGAGGAAGAGGGCCGGTCGAAGGAGCGCGCCGCCGGAGAAGACGCGGCCGGAGGCGACGTCGGCGAAGAGATCCATCGAGGTCGAGGAGATGGCCCGGCCGCCGGCGAGGAGGATCGCCGCGACGACCAGGCCGCCCAGCGCCGCCCGCGCCGCGGCGCCCCCCGGCAGCGCCCGGAAGAGGAGGGCGGCCCGGCGGAACGAGACGATGAAGAGCATGCCGATCCCGCCGGCGACGATGGCGGCGACCGGCGTCCAGAGGAGGTCGAGGCCCGCCATCGAGCCGCCCGCGGGCGCCGCCTGGAAGACGGGGCTCTCGCCGAGGATGACGGCCGAGGTGACGAACGAGGCCGTGCCGGCGAGGAGGGCGGGGAAGAGGTCGGCGTAGCGCATCGATTCCCGGCGGAGGATCTCGGCGGCGAAGAAGGCCCCGCCGAGCGGCGAGTGGAAGATCGCGCTCACCGCCGCCGCGGCGCCGCAGACGGCGGCTGTCCGCGCGTCGTTCCCGCCGGCGAGCCCGGCGGCGGCGAGGAGCCGCGCCACGAGGCTGCCGATGCCGGCGCCCATGCGCGCGAGCGGCCCGACGATCCCGCCGCTGCAACCCGATCCGAGCGTGATGACCGTCGCGGGGAACTTGAGGATCGTCGCCGCCCCGTCGAGCATCCCGCGGCCCTGGTTCACGGCGAGCAGGTACGAGGGGATCCCCTCGCCGCCGGCCCCCGGCACGCGGCGGAGGATCGTTGCGCCGACGAGGGCGGCGCCGGCGATCGGCAGGAGGAATGCCCCGCGCGGCAGCGATCGCGACAGTTCGAGCGCCAGCTGGAGCGACCGGTCGAATCCCGCCACGAGGAGCGCGCCCAGGACGCCCGTGACGGCGGCGACGACGATCCAGCGGGCGACCACCACCGCCCCATTGCCGCGCGACCCGTTCACCCGTTCCTCCCCGCGGCCAGTTTTTCGAAGGCCCGCTCGACGGATCGCATGTTCGTCTCGAAGAGGCCGCGTTCGCGGATGATGCCGGCGTTCCGCTCGCGCGCGCGGCTGGCGAAGGCGGGGTCGCCGAGCACCCCGGCCACCGCGGCGGCGAGCGCGGCCGGATCGTCCGGCGGCACGAGGCGGCCGTTTTCGCCGTCGACGATCCACTCCCGGTTCGCCTCGATGTCGGTGACCACCGGGACCGCGCCGCACGCCATCGCCTCGAGCAGCGAGACCGAGGTCGAGTCGGACCGCGACGTCGACACGTAGACGGCGGCCGTCCGCAAGAGCGCCGCGATCCGCGCCGGCTCCATCCGTCCCGTGAAGACGATGCCCTCGCCGAGGAGTCCGGCGCGCCCCTCGAGCCGCGTCCGCTCCGGCCCGTCGCCGCAGACGACGATGCGCGCGCCCGCCTCCCGTATCGCCGGCGCCGCGTCGAGGAGGAGATCGAGGTTGTAGACGGGATGGAGGTTGCGGGTGGAGACGACGAGGGGCGGATCGCCGTCGTCACGGTCCGCCGCGTTGAAGATCCTCTCGTCGACGCCGAAGTAGGCCTTGACGATCCGGTCGGCCGGGACGCCGGCCTCCCGCGCGACGGCGGAGAGGTTGTCGGCGTCGGTCGTCACGAGGTCGGCGCGGCCGAGCGTGTACCGGATCTGCGCCCGGTGGATCGCCGAGGAGGGATAGTCCACGAGAAGGTCCGAGCCGAGGGCTGAGACGACGACCGGCCGGCGGCCCGACAAAACGCCGACGAGGCCGTACCCGCCGACGTAGAGGGCGTTGACGATCGCCGGGTCGAAGCGGGCGATCTCGCGGCGGATCGGTCCGAGCGCGGCGAGGTAGCCGGCGAGTCTCGTGGGCAGCCGTTTCGGCAGTCGCACCGCCGCGCCGCCGTATCCCTCGACGCTCTCGAAGGAGAACAGGAGCGTGTCGTGGCCGCGGCCGGAAAACCAGCCGGCCCAACGCCTCACGTGGTTGAGGGAACCGTCCCCGATGAATGCGATCCGCACCGTGCCGTCCTTCCTCCGAATCCGATAGGGGAGGGTAGCACAGAACGACGTGGAGGGAAACCGCCGATCGGCCGCCGGCGCTCTCCAGGACGAAAACGGCGGCGGGAAGTGTCTTCCCGCCGCCGTCAGCCGATGCACCGGGCCTCGCCCGGCCGGTTTCCGCGATGATGATGCCTAGTCGAGCTGCTTCTTGATCGCGCCCCAGGAGCTGTCCTCCGTGCCGGCGCCGAGCGCCTCGGCCGCGGTGCCGATGAAATCGGGCATGTCGTCGCCCGGGCAGCCCAGCTCGTTGTAGTCGCAGAGCTCGTCCTTGTACATCTCGCCCTCGTCCTTGGCGGTGCCGTTCGGCCTGCTGCCGACGGGGTACATCATCAGGTAGGCGTCGGCCGCGTCGATCGCCGGCTGGATCGAGGGATCGGAGCCGTTGGCCACGTTCAGCTTGGCCGCCATGAGGTGCTGGGCGAGGATGATCGTGATGTCGCCCTTCGTGGGGGCGTCGAACAGGTCGAGCGCCGCCGCCATCGACAGCGTCACGCCGCCGAGCGTGAGCTCATCGACCGGCCAGGCCTCTTCGTGGTTCTTCCAGTAGCCGGGCGTGTAGTTGCAGTAGTCGGGCGTCGTGTCGCACTCGCAGACGAAGCCGACGCTGAAGGTGCGCTCGTCGCTGCCGAGCGCGCTCGTGAACCAGAAGCGTCCCTCGGCGGTGTACTCGCCGCAGAGCTCCATCCCCCATGCCTCCATGAAGGAGAAGGCCTCGTCGGCGTCGGTGACGTTCACCATCCCGTCGAATGCGGCGATCTCCGTCGAGCCCTCGAGGAGCGTCACCTCGTAGTAGAGGTCGACGTCGTCGCCGCTCACGAGATAGATCGAGCCGTTCGCCCACCAGCCGTCGCAGTCGGCGCCGGCGTAGAATTCACGGAAATGGTTCGCGGACGCGGGCGCGGCCATCGCGAGCACGAGCACGGGCAACAGCAGGAACAATGCCTTCTTCATACCGGGTCCTCCCCTAATCGATGTCTGAGCAGAGCTGATTTACCTGAGCCGGACTGCACCTTGCAGTCGAGAACAATTCTAGCATAGGTGGAATGGCCCATGCAATCGAATTCGCTGCCCTTGCGCTCATGAAAAAAGCCGGCTCTCCGGGGATTGCGCCCCGGGCCGGCCTTCCCACACGCGTGGAAGAGAGTATTGCGCCCATAGTATGAGGCAGGATCGCCGGCCTGTCACCGGGAAAATTTCCCGATCGGAAAAACGTCTCGCCCGGCCGCCGCCCGCCCGCCTCAGCCGGGAAGATGGATCGGCGCGTCGGGGCCCGTCGGCAGGCCGATCAGCATCCAGACGGCGAGGAGGATCGTCCAGAAGATCCCGAAAACGACGGAGTAGGGGAGCATCGTCGCGGTGATCGTCCCGATCCCGTAGCGCTCGTCGTACTTCTGCGCGAAGGCGACGATGAGGGCGAAGTAGCTCATCATCGGGGTGATGATGTTCGTGATCGAGTCGCCGATCCGGAAGGCCGCCTGCGTGATCCCCGGGTGGTAGCCGAGCAGCATGAACATCGGGACGAAGATCGGCGCCATGATCGCCCACTTCGCCGAGGCGCTCCCGACGAAGAGGTTGATGAAGGCGGAGAGGACGACGAAGGAGACGAGCAGCCAGACGCCGGTGAACCCGATCGTGCGGAGCAGCTCGGCGCCCTTGATCGCCAGGAGCACGCCCATGTTCGAGTTCTTGAAGTAGTAGACGAACTGGCCGGCGAAGAAGACGAGGACGATGTAGCCGGCGAGCCCCTTCATCGACGAGGTCATGTGCTTAACGACGTCCTTGTCGCTGCGGATCGTCCCGACGGCGATCCCGTAGGCCAGCCCCGGCACGAGGAAGAAGAGCATGATCGCCGTGATGAGCCCCGACATGAACGGGGAGCGCAGGAGCGATCCCGTCTCCGGATTGCGCAGGATCGCGCCGGCGGGAACGGTGAGCAGCAGCAGGACGGCGACGAGGAGCGCGACGGCGGCGCCGGCCCAGGCGAGCCCGCGCTTCTCCTTCCCCGAGACCTCGTCGAACCGCTCCGTCTCGCCCTCGTACCGGCCGAGGCGCGGCTCGACGAACCGCTCGGTGACCCAGGTGCCGAGGACGACGACGAGGCAGGCCGAGGCGAGCATGAAGTAGAAATTGACCGCCGGGTTGATCCGCATCGCCGGATCGACGAGGTTCGCCGCCGATTCGGTGAGCCCGGCGAGGATCGGATCGATCGAGCCGATCAGGAAGTTGGCGCCGAATCCGCCGGACACGCCGCAGAAGGCCGCCGCGATGCCGGCGATCGGATGGCGGTGGACGGCGGCGAAGATCATGCCCCCGAGGGGGATGAGAACGACGTATCCCGCGCTCGAGGCGAGGTGGGAGAGGATCCCCGCGGCGACCACCGCCGCCGTGATGAGCCGCGGCGGGGCGGCAGTGACGAGGTGCCGGAGCAGGGCCGTGATCAGGCCCGATCCGTCGGCGACGCCGATGCCGATCATCGCCACGAGGACGATCCCGAGCGGCGGGAAGTAGACGAAGTTGTCCGTCGTCTTCGCGAAGATGAACCGCAGGCCGTCCGCGTTCATGAGAGAGACGGCGCTGATCGTCTCGCCCGTGCCGGGATGGACGGCCGTCACCCCCGCGCGGAGGACGATCTCGGAGATGACGACGACGGCGAGCGCGAGAAGCGCGAAGAGCGTCGCCGGATGGGGCAGCCGGTTGCCGACCGTCTCGATGCGGTCGAGGGTGCGGAGCAGGAACGGGCGCCGCTCGGTGCTGTTCGTGGTCTCGTTCATGGTGCACTCCCGGGATGGCGGGCGCGGCGGCCTCGGCCGGCCGCATGTTCAGGTGATGTTTCTGCCCGCGGTGGCGGGGATGAGCCGGCCGAACTTCACTCCCTTGAGGGCGATCAGTTCGTCGGCGATCGCTCGTACCTCCTCGGGCGTTCCCCTGATGATCTTCGCCTCGAGGCAGTTGTGGTGGTCGAGATGGAGGTGGAGCGTGGCGATGGAGGCTCCCGGGCGATCGTGCTCGCGCTCGAGCATGCGCGCGGACAGCTCCCGCTGGTGGTGGTCGAAGACGATGACGAGCACGCCGATCACCTCGCCCGCGGCGGCTTCCCACTCGCGCTCGACGAGGGCGCCGCGGACGAGGTCGCGGATGGCCTCGGAGCGGTTGGGATAGCGCCGTCGCTCGACCAGCCCGTCGAGCGCGGCGAGCAGGGCGTCGTCCATCGAGACGCCGAATCGGGTCGTCTTCATCGGATGTCCTTCCCCGTCCGGGTGGCCGAACGGTAACGCCTTGAATGTAAAAGCGTTCTCTCCCGGCGTCAACCGGTTTTCCGGCCGGCGGGTTGCCGGCCTTGCCCGGTGCACGCAGGTGGGCTATGATCGGCGGCGCACCGGGGGGATGCGGAAAGGACGTCGATGGCGAGCGCAACCGACGATGCACGGCTCATCCGCCGGGTCTACCGGCTGCTGCTCGACGCGTACGGGCCGCGCGGCTGGTGGCCGGTTACCACTCCGGGGGAACGGGAGCCGCGATACGTCGGCGGGCCGGCCGACGAGCGGCAGCGGTTCGAGGTGGCCGCCGGCGCCCTCCTCACGCAGAACACCGCGTGGAGAAACGCGGCGCTGGCGATCGGCCGCCTCGCGGGCGCCGGCGCGCTCGATGCGGACCGGATCGTCTCGATGCGCGAGTCCGACCTCGCCGAGCTCGTCCGTCCGTCCGGCTTCTACAACCAGAAGGCGGCGCGGCTGCGTTCGCTTGCCCGGTATCTCGCCGGCGTCCGCGCGCCCACCCGCGAGGGGCTGCTCGCCATCCGCGGGATCGGTCCGGAGACGGCCGACTCGATCATGCTCTACGCGCATGGCGAGCGTCTCTTCGTCGTCGACGCCTACACGCGGCGCATCTTCGGACGGCTCGGGCTCCTCGACGGCGACGAGGGATACGAGGATATCCGGCGCCGTTTCGAGGCGGCGCTTCCCCGCGACGTCGATACATACCGCGAATATCACGCGCTCATCGTCGAGCACGCCAAGCGCCATTGCCTGCGTCGGCCGCGCTGCGCGGGATGTCCGCTGGACGGGCCGTGCCCGGCCAACAAGGATCGGCGCCGACAAAATGAGAAGAAATGACTATTTTATTCTTGTAGAATCCAAACGAAAATGTAATATAATCGACTGTTTGCTGCCGCGAATGGGGGGTGCGAATCCATGCGGATCGGCGCGCGGTGCTCATTTCGCCGATGCCCCGCTGCTTTGCGGTGATCGGAGGGGACCTGTGTATCCTGCGTGACGGGGGAGCGTTATTTAAGAATCATTCTTGACTTTACGCTTCTCTGCCCGTACATTGTAGGTGGAACACCACGTGCGCGGTTGAATGGAGGCCGGTCCCATGGAATCGTTCGAATCGACCATACAGAAGCTGCGGGAGAACGGGTTCAAGCTGACGCCGCAGCGACTTGCCGTCGTGAGGTACCTCCTCGGCAACACGATGCATCCGAAGGCGGAGACGATCCATGTGGACCTGAAGCGGAAGTATCCGAGCCTCTCCTTCTCGACAGTCTACAACACGCTCAACACGCTCGCGTCGATCAACGAGATCCAGGCCCTTCACATCTTCGACGACCATCTCATCTACGATCCGAACACGTCGCCGCACATCCATTTCCTCTGCAGGTCGTGCGAGCAAATCATCGACATCGACCTGAAGGGAACCGACATGATATCGATTCCCGTCACCGAGATCGACGGGCACAGGGTCGAATCCTACCAGGTCATCTTCCGCGGCACCTGCAAGGACTGCAGTCAGGGAGGCTGACGGTTGGTCGCACAGCGCTGGACCTGCGCGACGTGCGGATTCGCCGTCGTATCCACGTTCCCGCCCGACACCTGTCCGAAATGCGGCGCCGGCGCATCGGCCTTCGCAACCGCCGCGGCCTACCGGTTTCCCCCCGATGAGCTCGAGAAGGTCCGCCGGGCCTGCTGGGGGGTCTCCTACGGACTCTACCTCGTCTCCTCGATCGACGGCGACCGGATGAACGGCCAGATCTGCAACACCCTTTTCCAGATCACCAGCGATCCTCCCCGGTTCGCCATCGGCATCAACCACGACAACCTCACGCACGAGTTCATCGAGAAGAGCGGCGTCTTCGCCGCGACGATCCTCGGCAGGAACGACATGCGCATCGTCCGGCGGTTCGGGTTCCGGTCGGGCCGGGATTTCGACAAGTTCAAGGGCGTGCCGGTCGTCGTCCGCCGCACGGGGTGCCCCGTCTACGAGAAGGGGATCGGTTACATCGAGTGCGAGGTTCTCGCGGACAAGACGGTCGACGCGGGCACGCACAGCATCTTCATCGGCGACATCGTCGGCGGCGAGATCTTCCGCGACGACGAGCCGATGACCTACGCCTGGTACGCCGCGAACAAGGACGCCTGATCCCGGCGCTTCCCTTCGGCGGCGTGCATGTGGTATGTATGATTCCCGACGGATCGTCGTCGGAGCGAAAGGAGAGGGCCGGTGAACGAGCACGACCAGGCGCTTCGGGAGGCGCTCGAGAAAGCCATCTACCGCGAGATCGGCGCGCGTGACTTCTACGGGAGCGTCGCCGGGACGATCACGAATCCCGAGGGGCGCGACCGGTTCCGGCATCTCTCCGAGGACGAGGAGGCGCACCGGGCGAAGCTCGTCGGGTGGCTCGAGGAGCGGCTCGGCGTCCGGTTCGTTTTCGACGACGCGAAAGGCGCCGCCTCCGAGATCCAGGGTATCGAGCTCTCCGCGCAGACCGGCGCCTTCGAGGCGCTGAAGCTCGCGATCGAGGCGGAGACGAACGCGGAGGCGTACTATCGCCGGCAGGCGGCAGCGTTCGACGACGCGGAGCTCGAGAAGCTGCTTCTCGAAATCGCCGACGAGGAGAGCGGGCACCGGTCGTTGCTCGAGGCCGAGCTGAACTCCCTCCGGGGCGGCTTCTACTGGTTCGACATGGATTCGTCGTCGTTTCTCGAGGATTAGGACATTCGAAAGGAGCAGAGATGGAAAAGTGGAAGTGTCTCGTTTGCGGTTACGTGTACGATCCCGCGCTGGGCGATCCCGATAACGGCGTCGCGCCCGGCACCGCCTGGGCCGACGTGCCGGACGAATGGGTCTGTCCCGACTGCGGCGCCGGTAAGGACGACTTCGAGAAGATGGCCTAGGATCGGCGAAAGGACGCGAAGCCATGAGTATCAGGTTCAACGCCGACGAGGTCTTCCGGATGGGGATGGACGTCGAGAGGAACGGAGAGGCCTATTACCGCAAGGCGGCCGAGCTCGCCGCCGACCCCGCCGTGAAGAAGGTGCTCCATTACCTCATGGAGGAGGAGCGGAAGCATTACGACATCTTCCGCGACATGCAGGAGAAGCTCTCCGGCGAGGAGGCGCGCCCCACGGTTTCCGACCCGGAAGACCAGGAGCACCTGTATCTCGACGGGCTCGTCAGGTCGCGCCTCTTCAACGATCCCGGGGAGGCCGAGCGGGTCGCGGCCGCATCCGACGGGATCGAGGCGCTCCGCAACGCGCTCGTATTCGAGAAGGACACCATCCTCTTCTTTCTCGGGATGAAGGATCTCACGCCCCATGACCTCGGCCGGGACAAGATCGACCTGCTTATCGCCGAGGAGCGCGCGCACGTCGTGAAGATCTCGGAGGAGATCGCGCGAGCGCGGGAGCGGACCGCCTGATCGATGCGTAACAATCGACCGGGGGCAAACGCCCCGGGAACGCGCGAATACGCCATGTGGGGCATCCTCGTGGGGGGTGCCCTCGCGCTTCGAGCCGCCTTCTCCGGCGCGCGACTCGCGTTGACCGGCGACGAGTTGCACTACGCCGAGATCCTTCATCGTTTCCTCCACGGCCGGTTCCTCGACGGGATCTCCGGCTACTGGTCGTATGCCTACCCGATGCTCGCGTGGCCCTTCGGGCGCCTGCTCGGCGACGCAGAAGCCGGGCTGCGACTGCTCTCGATCCTCGCCGGCGCGGCGACGGTCGTTCCCGTCTCCCTCGTCGCCCGCCGTCTGTGGGGGGATCGCGCTGCACTCTTCGCCGGCCTGCTCACTGCGCTCCACCCGCTGCTGATCGAGTTCTCGACGGGGGCCTTCACCGAGAGCGTCTTCTCGCTGCTGCTCGCGTCGGCCCTTCTCGCCGCGATCGGACTGTTCCGCGGCGGCGGCGTTCTGCGCGCGGCGGCCGCCGGCGGGTTGCTCGGACTCGCGTGGCTCGTGCGGCCCGAGGCGGTGGCCGTCCTCGCGATCATCCTCCTCGTCTTCCTCGCCGGCGGGGCGGTTCCCCGGGCGAGGCGGGTCGTCCTGGCCGGCATCGTGGCCGGCGTCTTCCTTGTGCCCGTGCTCGGGCACGGCGTCCTGATGCACCGCGCGACGGGGCGCTGGACGACCGGGTCGAAGGCGGCGGTGAATCTCAGCTCCCCGGTCATCTGGGAGGAGGGACTCGAACGCGAGCGGTTCGTCTACACCCTCGACGAGACGGGGACGCGCCGGCGCATCGAGACGCTCGGCGAGCGCGGCCTCGCGGAGGTCCTCCGGGAGCGGGGAGGAACGATCGCCGAACACTGGCTGCGCAATCTTCTCCGCTCGCCCGCCGCGATCCCCGCCCTCCTCGTCTCGCCGCTGCTCTTCCTGCTCGTTCCGCTGGGCGTCGCGGGGCGCCGGTGGCCGGCCGGCCGTCGGGCGGAGGAGACGCTCCTCGTTCTCGTCGGGCTCTGCCCCTTCCTGCTCTACTCCCTTTTCCGCGTCCAGGTCCGGTACCTCGAGCCCTTCCTGCCCGTCTACCTCCTGTGGGGAGGGGCCGGGTGCGTCGTCGCCGCCGATTGGCTGCGGCGGGCGCTGCCGGGCCGGGGGTGGATCGCGACGGCGGCCCTCTTCGCCGTCTTCGCCTCGCTCGTGCCCTTCGGCGCCACGAAGTACCGCGCCACCCGCGCCGGCCAGCGTCCCGAGTACCGGGAGATCGGCGCCTGGATCCAGGAGAACGTCGAAGGCGCGGTCGTCATGGCGCCCCCCGGCTGTCCGGTGAGCTACTACGCGGGCGATCCGGTCGCCTCCTTCGTGCCGTGGACCGATCCGGCGGGACTCGTCTCGTTCGCGCGGGCGCGGGGGTTCACCCACCTCGTCGCCGACGAGGCGTGGCTGCGCGAACGGCGCCCGACCCTGGCCCCGCTCCTCGCCGGCGGGCCCGTGGCGGGGATCCGGCCGCTCCACCGCTTCGAGACGCCACGCGGCGCCGTGCTTCTCTACCGGTTCGACGACCGCCCCTGATGCCGGCGGCGTCGCCGGCCATCCCCTCCGGCGGCCTCCTTCGCGACACGCCCGACTCGATCCCGTTCCGCCCCATCCTTCCCCGTCGTTCCGTGTCGTTCCCCGTTGTTTCCCGTCGCTCCGTGACGTTTCCCGTCGCGTTTCGTTCTTTCCGGTTCTTTCCCGTCGTTGTGAATGGTTCTTGCAACTTCCCCCGCGGGACGCCCTTCCACCGGGAAGCACGCCTGGCGACGGGCGGTTTCCGGCCGGAAGCGGCTTCTTTTCGACCGCCCGCGCGGGCGGGAAGAAGAAAGGACGCTCGGTGAAAACGGTCACGAACACGCTGCCCGCCGCGGCGCCCGTATCGCGAAATCAGACCGCGTGCGGGACGATTCGCGGATTCGTCGACGCGCTCGGCGCCGAGCCCGCTCCCGCCGACGTCGCCTCCTCGCTCGTCGCGACCGCGACGGGCGAAATTGGCATCGAGCGCGCCCGGTGCCTGCTCGCGTCGACGTGGAGCCGCCGGCTCGAGCCGTCCGACGGGGGGGAATTCCCGGCGATACCGGTCGACGGCGATTTCGGACGGTGGCTGTGCCGTCTCGAGAAACCGGCCGCGATGGAACGCCGGCCCGGCGGCGCGGACGCGGGCGGGACGGCGGTTCGCGCGCTCGCCGCCGAGCTGCCCCGCGTCGTTCCCCTGCGTTCAAACGACGGCCTCCTCGGCGTCCTCTTCTACGGCGCGAAGCGGGGAGGCGCGCCCCTCGACGACGAGGACAGCGCCCTGCTCGAGACGGTCTCGCGGCTCGCGGCGTTCGCGCTTGCCGACGCGTTCCGGCGCGCGACGCTGCGCGCTGCCGGCGAGGAGCTCGGCCGGTTCGCGGCGGAGAAGGCGCGGCTCCTCGACCGCGCCGGGTGCGAGCTCGAGGCGCCCCTCTCCGTGCTGAGAAGCGCTCTCTGGTCGATCGAGACCGAACGAATCGAGGAGGGGCTCCTCGTCGACATGTCCCGCGACGCTGTCGGACGGCTGCGGGGAAAGGTCGACCAGCTCGCGTCCCTGAACGGCATCGGTCGCGACGGCGCGCCGCCCGATCTCCGGCCGGTCGATCTCGGCGATCTCGTCGACGACTGCCTCCGCGAGCTCGTCGCGGAGTTCGAGGCGAAGGGCCTCTCCGTCGAGGTCGCGAACGGCGCGGAAGCGCTCCGCCCGCACGTCGACGAGGAGAAGATGCGGACCGTGCTGCGGAATGTCGTCGAAGCGGTCGTCCGGGCGGCGCCGCGGGGCGGCGTCGTGCGCGTGTCGATCGAGCTCGACGACGAGGCCCCAAACGGGGAAGGGAACGGGGCGGAGGGCGCCGGGCCGCCGGAGGCGCGGTTCGGGCCGGTCGAGCCGCTGCCGGTTGGCCTCGACGCGGTTCCCGCCGGCGCGGCGGCGCCGCGGATCGCCGTTCGCGTCGATGCCGGCGACGGGCCGGCGGACGACGTCGACCGGACCCTCGCCGCGATCCTCGGCCAGGCCGGCGAAATCACTCCCGGGCCGGCGGAAGAGGAGATCGGCATCGCCGTCTGCGCGATGATCCTCTCGAACCGCGGGGGCCGTCTCGAGCGCACGGGCGGCGGATTCGTCGTCCGGTTGCCCGTGTCGAACTGACGCCCGTCCGTGGCGTCCTTTCCGCGATTTCCCCGCACGGGAAACGAAAACAATCCGGCGGCGCGCACCGGATGCCCGGCCGTCACGGGAAGGGACACAAAAAAAGCGCCCCCGCCGTCGGGGGCGCCTCGATCGTCGATCGACGCGGAGGGGCTATTCCTCCTCGGTCTCGATCACGCTCATCGAGCGGATGATGACCGGCTTGACGGGGACGTTCTGGTACTGCCCCTTCGTGGTCGTCTTGACGTCCCTGATCTTGTCGATCGTGTCGGTGCCCGAGACGACCCTGCCGAACACGGCGTATCCCCAGCCCCGCGCCGTCTCCGCGGTGAAATCGAGGGACGCGTTGTCCTTGACGTTGATGAAGAACTGGCAGGTCGCGCTGTGCGGCTCGCCGGTGCGGGCCATCGCGATCGTATACTTCTCGTTGCTCAGGCCGTTGTTCGCCTCGTTCTGGATCGGGGCGCCGGTGGCCTTCTTGACCATGTCCTCGGTGAAGCCGCCGCCCTGCACCATGAAGGTCGGGATGACACGGTGGAAGATCGTGCCATCGTAGAACTTCTTGTCCACGTAGTTGATGAAGTTCTTCACCGAGACGGGTGCCTTGGCGGGGAAGAGCTCGATCACGAACTCTCCGAGGTTCGTCTTGACGAGGACCATCGGGTTCTCCTCCGTCTCCTGGGCGATCGCCGGGGCGGCGGCCGCCGCGATGAGCCCGAACATGACGACGAGCAACAGCGGATTCTTCAGACGCATGAACGTCACCTCCATCGGTGGGTCTCGTTCGAACGGTTCCGATGGTGAAGAATATACCCCATGCCGCCGATCGATAAAAGGGAAAAGCCCGGCAACCCCTCGCCGTGTCCTTTATCGGAGATTTTCAGCGAAATTTGTTTGCCCGATCCGGTTTCTTTTTTCTTTTCCCTTATCGGAAGATTCTGATAGCATGATTCCGTCGGATCCAGGATCCGGTTGCAACCATTACGGGGAAAGAGAGATGGCGCGAAAACTCGTCTACGAGCATCTCGACGTGTTCGCCCGCAAGCCTTTCAGCGGCAATCAGTTGGCCGTGTTTCCATCGCCGGGCAAGGTGACGAAGTCGCAGATGCAGATGATCGCGCGCGAGATCAACTTCTCCGAGACGACCTTCCTCTTCCCGTCGAAGAGCGCCGATTGCCAGGCGCACCTGAGGATCTTCACCCCCGCGGAGGAACTGCCGTTCGCCGGTCACCCGACGATCGGATCGGCCTTCGTGATCTACTCGCGCATGAAGAAACGGAAACGCGACCTGATGCTCGAGCTGGGATCGGGGAAGATACCGGTGCGCATCGAGGGAACGGGCTCGAAGATCGACGCCATCGTGATGTACCAGCCCGTGCCCGCGTTCGGCAGCGCGCTGCAGAACCGCGGCCAGGCCGCGCGCGCGGTCGGGATCAGGACGTTCGACGTCCTCGGCGGGGGCGTCATATCGCACGGCGGTCTCGATGTCCTCATCGTCGAGGCCGACACCTTCGAGACCGTGGCGGGGGCGCAGCTGAACATCGAGGAGGCGTCGAACGTCCTCGAAAGGCACAAGTCGATCGGCATCTACCTCTTCGCGCGCCGCGGGGAGGAGAAGAAACTGTCGGTGAGCGCCCGTTTCTTCGCGCCCGGCCTCGATGTCGTCGAGGATCCGGCGACCGGGTCCGCGGCTGGAGCGCTCGGCGGCTACCTCGCGCGCATCCTCAAGTTCCCCGCCGATCTCCTGCTGTCGATCTCGCAGGGCAAGGAGATCGGCCGGCCGAGCTCCATCCGTTGCGACGTCCACTGCGACCGGGGAATGGTGGCCGATGTCAGGGTCTCGGGGAAGGTCGTCAAGGTCGGCGAAGGCGTGATCCTGCTGTAGCGCGAAAAGTGTTTCGTCGATCGTCGGGCATGTGGTATAATGCGTTCCTGACGGATTGATCGACGGAGAATCTGCCGGAAAAGGTTCTGAGAAGGAGGCCCGCGTGACCCCTTCAACGGTTCCTTTTCCGGTTTTTTCATGTCCGCCCCCGGGCGCGCGGCAACCGCGCGCCCGGGGGCATCCCGACTATTTCAGGTAGCCGGCGAACCACTCGTGGATCGTCTTCCACCACAGCTCGGCGTTCAGCGGCTTGCGCACGAAGTGGTCCTCGTCGGGGAAGAAGAGGAGTTTCGAGGGGACGCCCCGCCGCTGGAGCGCGGTGAAGAACTGCAGCCCCTCGGTGTAGGGGACGCGGTAATCGTGCTCGCCGTGGACGACGAGGCACGGGGTCCGGAAGTCGGCCGCGTAGTTGTGCGGTGAGAATCGCTCGTACATCTCCGGGTTCGTCCACGGCGTGCCCTGGAATTCCCACTCGGGAAACCACAGCTCCTCGGTCGCCCCGTACATGCTTTCGAGATTGTAGACGCCGGCGTGCGACACGAGGCAGCTGAAGCGGTCGGTGTGTCCCTCGATCCAGTCCACCATGTAGCCGCCGTAGGAGGCGCCGGCCGCGGCGAGCCGGTCGCCGTCGATGAAGTCGCGCGTCTCGACGAGGAAGTCGACCCCCTTCATGATGTCGACGTAGGGCGCGCCGCCCCAGTCGCCGCTCACCCCGTCGGTGAGCTCCTGCCCGTACCCCGTCGACCCGGTCGGATTCAGCATGGCGACGACGTATCCCGGCGACGCGAACATCTGCGCGTTCCAGCGGTAGTGGAAATCGTCGCCGAAGGATCCCTGCGGTCCGCCGTGGATCAGAAGGACGAGGGGATACGCGGCGCCCTCCTCGAAGAAGGGCGGCTTGACGAGCATGCCGTGTATCTCCCGCTTGTTCGCTCCCTCGTAGCTGAACTCCTCCACCGGGTTCATCTCGAGGAGATCGAGGGTCTCCCGGTTGAGGTCGGTGAGGCGCGCAAGCCCCCGGCCGCGCATGTCGACGCGCCAGAGGTCGATCGGCTCGCGGATGCTCTGGCGCGCGAAGACGACGTGCCCGCCCTTCGGTGCGACGCGCAGCGACGTGTCGAATCCGCCCCTGACGACGAGCTCGGCGAGGCCGCCGGCCACGTCGACCCGCCCGATCGACGAGCGGCCGCGGTCCTCGGTGGTGAACCAGATCGAGCGGCTGTCCGGCGTCCAGTCGAAGTTCGAGATGCTGTAGTCGAAATCCTCCGTGAGGATCCGTCTCGTCCGTGTGCGGCGGTCCCACACGACGAGGCGCTGCCGGTCGGCCTCGAAGCCGGCCCGGGCCATCGATCGCCATGCGATGTACCGCCCGTCCGGGGAGTAGCGCGGATTGTTGTCGTTCGCCGGATTGTCCGCCGTGATGTCGACGGGCTCGCCGTCGGGGAGGGACTTGATCCAGATGTCGTTGTTCGTCGACACGGCGACGACCGGATCGGGATTCATCGTGAAACAGATCTCGCGGCCGTCGGGCGAGAAATCGTAGTCCCGCTCGCCGCCGAGCGAGATCGGCGGCACGTCGGTCTCCCCGCCGTTGACCGGGACGGGTGCGCCCCCCTCGATGCCGGCGACGAAGAGGCGGCTCCGGCGCCCCTCGCGCCATCCGTTCCAGTGCCGGTAGAGGAGCCCGTCGATCACGCGAGCCCTGACCTTCCCCTCCCGCGCCTCCTCCAGTTTCGCGGCGTTGCAGTCCATATCGGGGCAGCCCGGAAAGACGTTCGACGTGAATACGATCCGCGTGCCGTCGGGCGACCAGAGCGGGCCGCCCGCGCCGGTCGGCACATCGGTCACCCGCCGCGCCTCGCCGCCGTCGGCGGGAATGATCCAGATCTGGCTCGAACCGTCGCGGTCGGAGACGAAGGCGAGCGACCGGCCGTCGGGCGACCAGCGTGGGGAATGATCGTCCCCGTCCCCGCGCACGAACTTCCAGACGTCGCCGCCGTCGATCGAGACGAGATAGATGTCCGTCCGCGAGTCGTTCGCCTCCTTGTCGAACCAGGTCACGTCGAAGGCGACGCGCTTTCCGTCGGGTGATACGTCGAAATCGCCGATCCTGCCCATGGCGATCAGGTCGTCGAAGGTGATCGCGCGCGGCGCGGCAGCCGCGGGAACGGCGAGCGACATGCAGAGGATCAACAGGGCGAGGCGTTTCATCGATACTCCTTCCGGTGGGCGTGCGGATCGATCCGGGCGGGCACGATTGTAGGGGATGGCCGTGCGCCGGGCAACGTTGAATTTCCCGGAGGCGCGGGACCGGGAGGGCATGAAAAAAAGAGGCCGCGCGAGCGGCCTCTCTCCCTACCGGTCATCGCCGTCCCGCGGCCCCGTGGCGCGGGACGCCCCACCTGTCCCCCCGGTACTCAAAAGCCTCGGCCCGAACGTTCCCGGGTCCAGCCTCATGAACGGCGTGCCGTGTGGACATCCCCTCCACACATTCATGAGACGGCCCGGCCGGCCGGTTTGACAGAATAATTATGAATTCCGTGTTCCGGCGCGTCCGCGGGCGCCCGGCGGAAATCACCGCGGGAGGATCGACGCGCGGGCGGTCGCCGCCGCCGGCCGGGCGATGCCGGGGCCGGGAGGGGCGGCCACGATGAAGGGCGCCCATTCGGCGAGCGCTTCCGTCGTTCTGCCGGCGTGCCTGGCCTCGGCGATGAGGCGGCGCCGTGCTTCGGCGAGCGCGCCGGCGGGAAAGCGGCCCTCCCGGAGGAGCCCGTCGTAGAGGGACGTGACGAGTCTGAGCGTCGATGCGTCGTCAACGGGCCAGAGGGAGGCGATGACCGCTCCCGCGCCGGCATCGAGGAAGGCGCCGGCGATCCCCCGTTCGAAACGGTTTCCCGGGACCCCGCGAGCCGACTCGCAGGACGAGAGGACGACGAGAGCGACGCCGTCGAGATCGATTCCCGCGATGTCGCCGGCGGTGAGGAGCGTTTGCCGGAGATCTCGCTCGTTCCCGATCCCGGCCTCCGGCGCGAGCAGGAGCGCCGTGCGCCCGTCATAGACCGGCCACCGGACCGTGTGCGAGGCGATGTGGACGAGGTCGGCTCCGGCGGCGAGATCTTCGAGGAGGGCCGGCCGCGTGGCCGCCGCGCCGTCGAGGACCGTGCAGCGCCCGAACCGCGAGCGGACGGCCTGGATCTCCCGCTCGGCGTGCGGGAGATCGACCAGGTGGGGATAGAGACGCCGCGCATACGGATCGGCGCGTGTCACGCCGACGAGCAGGGGGCGGTCGTAGCAAAGCGGCGAGGGGGACCGTCCGCGGGCGGCGTCCAGGAGACTGGGGGCATAGCTGATCTCGAACGTCTCGATAAGCCAGCGCGCGTCCGGGCCCGGCGGGCGGAGCGCGCCGAAGGGCAGTCGGGCGAGAGGCTCGTCCCGCAGGATGCAGAGCGCGTCGTTCCCCTCGATCGCCCCGGCGACGGGCGCGACGAGGAGCCGGTACAGCGCGCCGGACGTCTCGAGGGCCGCCTCGCCCCGCGCGGAGCCGGCGCCGCACCGTCCGGCGAATTCCCCGACGAGGAGGTCGAGGGCGGCGGCGGAGACGGCGATCCGCTCGAGCTCGAGGCGGTCGCGGTCGAGGAGGACGACGAAGAGTTCGCCGGGGGTGACGAGATACTGCAGGAGAACCGTTCCGGGGGGGATCCAGCGTCGGTCGGCGACGCACGCGCGGATGCGTTCGCCCACCGAGGCCGTGACACGATCCGGGCGGTGACGCGACCGTTCCGCCCGGATGACGAGGGAGTCGATGTCGCCGATCCGCGCGTCCGCGTCGAAGACGTCGGCCCAGAGGGCGGGCAGCCGCTCCCCCGACAGGGTGCATCCCGCGTCGTTTGCCCCGAGGCCGCGTTCGTAGAGGCGAATCGCCTCCCGGTACCGGTCGCGCGCCTCGTCGAGGCGGCCGGCGGCCGCCGCCGCGTGGCCGAGAAGAAGATCGGCGTCCAGCGCCACCATCCACCGGTCTCCGGCGACGGCGAGGCGGCGCGCCTCCTCGAGAAAACGGACGGCCCGGCCCGCGCGGTTCGCCGACAACTCGATCGCGCCGAGGGTCGCGAGGTAGGCGGAGCGAGTCGTCTCGCGGCCGACTCCCGTGGCGACCGAGAGGGCCTCCTCGCCGCTGCGTCGCGCGGCCTCCTCGTCGCCCGCCGCGAGATGCGCCTCGGCGAGCCGCCGGAGCGCCTCGGCGTACATCCTGCGGTCGATGCTTTCGGCCGAGGCCGAGGCCGCCTTCTCGAAGACGGGCACCGATTCCTCGTGGCGTCCCTCGTGCGCCAGGATGCGGCCGATGATGGTGTGCGCGGCGGCGAGATAATATTGGCAGGAGTGGCGGAGGGCCGGATCGAGCGTCGAACCGTCCGCGAGGAGGCTGTCGAGGCTGAAGACGATCCCGGCGGCGATCGGACGGGCGAGCGTGTGTTCGCCGTGGTCGGCGTAGAGACGGGCGAGATCGATTTGCCGGGAGATCCGGCAGAGAGGAACGCGGGACAGGCGGCAGGCCTCGATCGAGCAGGCGAAGAGGCTCTCCGCCTCGACGTAGTAGCCTTCGGCCGCCCTGAGCGAGCCGGTGAAGGAGTGCACGCGCGAGACGAAAAAGGGATCGTCGGCTCGCAGGGCGTAGGCGAGGGAGAGGGCATAGAGGGAATCGGCGTCGGCGAATCGGCGCCGCTGGGCGAACTCGAAGCCGATCCGGCTCGAGACGTGCGCGAGCGGTTCGACGTTGTCGTCGAGCAGATGATGCTCGAACGCCGTCTCGAGCGCGAGGAGACCGCTGTCGGGATTCCCCGTGGAGAAGTGGTAATCGGCGATGGCCTCCCACGGCCAGCCGGACCAGCCCCCGGCGCCGAGACGGTCGATCTCGTTCGCGCACCGGTGGAGGTCGCGCAGGAGACCGGGCGGACGGTCGCCGCTCTCGTGCAGTACGCGGTAGCACTGCAGGTACAGGCGGCGCGCGCGGACGAAGGCGACGCCCCGCTCCTGGTCCGAGAGGACGTTGCAAAGGAATCTCAGGCGCGCGTCGTTTTCCTCGACCGCGCAGATCAGGCGCCCCAACCGTGTCGCTTCCCGCCGCATCCACGAGAAATTCTCCGGCGGCAGGGATTCGATGTGCTCGAAGAGCGGACGCTGCGCGGCGCTGAAGGACCGTGCGGCCGCCCGTTTGCCGGCCGATCGCCACGTCTCGAGCAGCGTCGAGTCGGCGAGGATGTGGATGGGACTACCGGTGAGCGCCTGTTCCCCGAACGATGCCTCGCCGACGCCGGTCGACGAGGCATCGACCAGGGAGACCATCGCCGCCGCGCAGATCGCGATTGCCGTTCTTGCGAGAGTCCGCATGGGGATACCTCGCGGACATGGTAGCAGAGATGCTCCGGAAAGCCAACGGTGCACGGGAGGATCAGGGGACGAGCGCGCGGAGCTGCATGACCCACGGCGAACCGGCGTCCCGCGCGAGATAGGCGTCCCGCGACCAGGCCGACAGTGCGGCATCGCCCGTGCGGGCCGCGACGACGGCGAGATTGTAGAAGGTCTCCGGCGGCGCGCCGGAAAAACTCGATGCGCGTCGGAGCAGGCCGAGGGCCTCGTCGTTCCTGCCGAGGCGGTAGCGGACGACGGCGAGCGCCGTCAGGATCGCGGGATCGTCCGGTTCGAGACGGTCTGCTTCGCGGCAGGAGACCTCGGCCATCCCGAGGTCGCCGCGGGCGAGGTAGAGGTAACCGAGAAGAAGGCGGATCGATGCGTTCTTCGGGTGCCTGCCGGCGGCGGCCGCGAGGCGCCGTTCGGCTTCGCGTCCCGCCTCGGGCTCCACGGCGGGGCCTCGGTGCGCGGGGAGCAGGCCCGGGAGGCGCCGGTCGCCGGGAAGGCGGAGCTCGCCGAGGCGGCTCTCCGCGACGATGCCGCGGACGAGTTTCGCTCCCGCGCGGAGATCGCCGTCGGCCGCGGGCGAGCGGAGAAGGACCGCAACCGCCAGTATCGCGACGGCGGCGGCCGCGGCGGCCAGGGCGACCGATCCCCGCCGTCGCGGCCGGCCGGCCGGCGGAGAGAGGAACTCCCGGTACTCCGCGCGGGCGGCGATCAGCTCGGCGAGGCAGGAGGGGCAGTTCTCGAGATGAGCGTCGATGCGCCGCCGCTCATGCGCCGTCAGGCGCCCGTCCAGCAGCGCCGCCATCTCCTCGGTCGTCATGCAGTCGTTACGCATCCCGTCTCCGTTCGTCTGTCGCCGGACCGTTCCCGAGTAGATGAGACGGCGTGTTGGCCGATATTTCCCGGTCGAAAACGGAACGGATATTCCCGCCCGGATCCCGCCACGCGTTCTCCCAGGCGGCCAGGTCGACGATATTGTCGACGATCCCCCGGTAGATTTCCTCGGGAACGCCCCGGTCGAGCAGCGCGTGCCGCAGGTCCCGCTGGAGCCGTTCGATCCGGCGGTAGACCTGCTTGATGTTCCCCAGGTCGAGCACCTCGCAGATCTCGCGGGCGCTCGAGCGGTTGACGAACCGCATCGTGAGGATCGTCCGGTCCCTCTCGGGCAGCGCGCCGATCGCAGTCGCGAGGTCGTCGAAGGCGCGGCGGAGGAGCGCGCGGTCGCCGAGCAGTTCGGGCGGAGCGGCGGCCCGGGTCTCCGGCGGCGGCAGCACCGCGGGAACGAGCAGCCGCTCGATGAGTCTGCCCAGGCCCTTGTCGCGTGCCGCGGCCTCGACACGGTCACGCACGTCGAGAAGATCGAGCCAGGAGAATTCCGTGCCGAACTCGAGCCGCAGGGCTTCCATGACCTCGTGCATCTGCAGGCGTTGCAGGTAGAAGAGGCGGAAGAAGCGCGCTTCGACCGGTGCCAGGTCGCGAACGGCCTGGAGGACGTGCCGCGTGCCGCGCTCGCTCCGGTACCAGTCGCGGCAGATGTTGCGGGTCACCGCCCAGAGCCAGGTCCCGAGCGTCGAGCGCCCCCGCCAGCTCGCCAGGCCCCCGCCGCGAAGCTTCGCGAGGGTTTCGGCGAAGAGGTCGGCGCGCGCCTCATCGCCGTCGACGAAGCGTGCGATCGTCGCCCGGATGAGCGGGGCGTGCGCCGACACGAAGCTGCGCCAGGCGCCGTCGTCCCCGGACCGTATGCGCTCGATGAGTCGGGACGTGTCGTCCATGAGGAGAGTATACTACATAATGACAGGCGGTTCAACGATGGGGGGGAGAAGGCGAATAGCCGGCGTCACCCCAGCCGCTCCCGGCCGGCGATGCGTCGGCTATGTGGGGTCCCGCTTCCGCGGGTGTGCTGCTGCACGGGAAATATACCCGCCCGGCGGCAAATAGACAATAATTATTCCTGATTGTCGCGGTCGGCGCGTTTCGTCGCCGTGTACCAGGTCTCGCCCCCGTGCGCCGAGGAGACGACCCGTCCGCCGGTCTCGAGCGCGGCGAGGATCTTGACGACGCCGGGGAGCGGCGTGCCGAGCGCGCGGTGGATGTCGGCGGCGGTGCATGGCCGCCGCGCGATGAGATCGATGATCGTCTCCGCGGCCGCCGCGTCCTCGATACCGGCCCGCACGCCCGCCGACGCAACCACCTCGGCCGTCGAACCGAAGAGGAGGCGGATCCGCTCGAGCTCGCCGGCCGCGATCGGGCCGATACCGGGCTCCGTGCCAGGCCGCACGGCGGTATTGATCTGCACCGCCTCCACCGGGAGCCGCCGCACGATCGCGGCGAGGGCGTCGAGATGGTTCGCGCCGTCGTTGAGGCCCTCGACGACAAGGATCTCGAGCAGGACGCGCCCGCGATACTCGCCGACGAACCGTTCGAGGCCGTCGATGACCGATGCGATCCGGCAGTCCGGATGGGGACGGTTGATGCGTTGGAATACCTCGTCGGTGGCCGCGTCGAGCGACGGGAGAACGACGTCGGCCCGCATCAGCTCGGCCCGGACGGCCGGGTCGCCGAGCAGCGAGCCGTTCGTGATGACGGCGACGGGCGCCTCCGAGCGTTTTCCGAGACCGTCGATCAGTTCGCCCATCCGGGAGTAGAGGGTCGGCTCGCCCGCCCCGGAGAGCGTGAGGTGGTCGGGGGGCTCGCGGAGGGAGGCGATCCGCTCGGCGGCCGCGTCGAGCAGCTCGTCGAGCGGGTAGAATTCCCGGCGCTCGCAGGTGAGGTCCGTCGTCTTGCCGCACTCGCAGTAGACGCAGTCGAAGGTGCAGGTCTTGTACGGAACGATGTCGATGCCGAGCGATCGGCCGAGGCGGCGCGACGGAACGGGGCCGAAGATCCTGCTCATCGGTATGCATCCTTTCCCGCCGGCGGCGGGGGCGCCGGCAGACCGAATCTACGAAAAATCGTGGCGTTCCGCCACTCCAATCCGTCCAGGCGGTCGACGGCGCTTGAAGAATCCGCCGGAATGACGCATTATCGGGGTGGCCGGCGCCGGACGGGACGCCGGCGGGACGTGAACGAAAAGGGGTGACCATGGGGCTGCAGGTCCAGCGCCTGCTGGAGGAGAAGAAGCGATCGGCCGACGACCTCGTCCGGCTGATCAAGCCGGGGAGCCGCATCTTCATCGGGTCGGGGGCGGCGGAGCCGCAGAACCTCATCCGGGTGCTGATCGAGAAGGGCAAGTACATCGAGGACCACGAGACGATCAACCTGATCGAGCTCGGCACCACTCCCTACGCCGAATCGGTGCTCAGCAAGCCGTTCCATCGCAACGCCTTCTTCGTCGGGCAGAACGTCCGGGGGGCGGTGAACGAGGGGCGCGCCGAGTACACGCCGATCTTCCTCTCCGAGCTCCCCGAGCTCCTCAGGTCGCGGCGGCTCAAGATCGACGTCGCCCTCGTCCAGGTCGCGCCCCCCGACAACTACGGATTCTGCTCGCTCGGCGTCTCGGTGGACGTCGTCAAGGCGGGGGTCGAGGCGGCGAGGATCGTGATCGCCGAGGTCAACAAGCGGATGCCGCGGACCCTCGGCGACTGTTTCATCCATCTCAACGACATCGACGCGGTGATCGAGAGCGACCAGGAGTTGCTTACCTGGACGCCGCCGGAACCGGACGAGGTCTCCATGCGGATCGGCCAGAACGTCGCCCGGCTCATCCACGACGGGTCGACGATCCAGGCGGGGATCGGGATGATCCCCAACGCGATCCTCCGGCACCTCGAGGACAAGCACGATCTCGGCGTCCACACCGAGATGTTCTCCGACGGCCTCATCGACCTCGTGGAGAAGGGGGTCATCACCAACCGGAGAAAGACGCTGCACAACGGCAAGATCGTGGCGACCTTCTGCATGGGGAGCGGACGCCTCTACGATTTCGTCGACGACAACCCGCTCCTCGAGTTCCATCCGTGCGACTACACGAACGATCCCTTCGTCATCTCGCAGAACGACCGCATGGTGTCGATCAACGCGGCGATACAGATCGACCTGACCGGCCAGGTCTGCGCCGATTCGATCGGCGAGTACTTCTACTCGGGGATCGGCGGGCAGGTCGACTTCGTGCGCGGTTCGGCCCGTTCCCGCGGGGGGAAGCCGATCATCGTGCTTCCCTCGACCGCCCGGGACGGTACGGTCTCGAGGATCGTCCCCTTCCTCGACCAGGGAGCGGGGGTGGTGACCTCGCGCGGCGACGTCCACTACGTCGTCACCGAGTACGGGATCGCCAGCCTGCACGGCCACAATCTCCGCGAACGGGCCCTGCAGCTGATCAGCATCGCCCATCCCGATTTCCGCGACGACCTGATCGCCTACGCCAAGCAGCGCAACATCGTCCACCTCGACCAGATGCCCCTCGCGGGCGCGGGGCGTTTCTACCCCGAGCAGTACGAGCACACGGCCGTCTTCGGCGATATCGAGGTCTTCTTCCGCCCGGTGAAACCGACCGACGAGGCCCTCGAGCGGGAGTTCTTCTACTCCCTCAGCGACGAGTCGATCTACTACCGGTTCTTCAATATCGTCAAGGCACTGCCGCACGAGAGGATCCAGCCGATGGTCAACATCGACTACCGCGAGGAGATGGCGATCGTGGGGCTGCTCGGCGAGCCGGGTGACGAGGAGATCGTGGCGATCGGACGGTTCAGGAACGACCCGTCGGACAACCGGGCAGAGGTGGCCTTCCTCGTCCGAGACGACTGGCAGAACCGGGGGATCGGCACGCATCTCATGTCGCGACTCATCGACATCGCGCAGGAGATGGGGATCGAGGGCTTCAAGGCGGAGGTCCTCGCCGCGAACAAGAAGATGATGCACGTCTTCCACAAGTGCGGCTATCCGATCCACAGCCGGCTCGAGGAGGGATCCTACGCGATCCACATCGAGTTCTCCGAGAAGGGGAAGGCATGACGGCCGGCGTCGACAGGGCGATCTTCGTCAATTCCCGCAGGCTCGGATCCTTCTCCTTCAGCGAGGATCATCCGTTCAAGCCGGCACGGGTGGCGCGCGTGCACCGGATGTGCGAGCGGCGGGGGCTCTTCTCCGCGCCGGGGCTCCGGGTGGTCGACGTCGAGGAGCCCGAGGAGGGCGTCCTCGAGCGCTTTCACACCCCCGAGTACATCGACGCGCTCCGGCGGGCGGACAGCGGGGCGGAGGTCGATCTCGACATGCTGCACCACGGGATCGGTTCGATGGAGAACCCCGTCTTCCGCGGCGTGTGGGAGTTCTCCGCCCTGTCGGCCACGGCGAGCCTCGTCGCCGCGCGCGCGGTCGCGGCGGGCGCCGAAAGCGCCTTCAATCCCTGCGGCGGATTCCACCACGCCCGTCCCGACCGGGCGGCGGGCTTCTGCTACGCGAACGACATCGCGATCGCCATCGGCGAGCTCCGCGCGGCGGGGCTGCGCACGGCCTACGTCGATATCGACGCGCACCACGGCGACGCCGTCCAGGACGCCTTCTACGACGACCCGGAGGTGCTCACCGTCTCGATCCACGAGACCGGCAAGACCCTCTTTCCCTGGGGCGGGTTCGAGCGGGAGACGGGCGAGGGGGCGGGACGCGGATTCAACGTCAACGTCGCGCTCGAGCCCGAGACCGACGACGAGATCTTCGCCCGCCTCTTCGACGGGATCGTCATGGACGCGCTCGACCGGTACGATCCCGAGGTCGTCGTCGCGCAGGTCGGCACCGACATGCTCTCCACCGATCCGCTCACGCACCTGCGGCTCACGAACAACGGGTACATCGAGGCGATCGAGCGGCTCCACCGGCGCTTCCCGCGCATCCTCGCCCTCGGCGGGGGCGGGTACCGGATGGACGACGTCGTCCGGGGATGGACGCTCGTCTGGGTCGAGCTGTCGGGCCAGGTCCTCGACGCGGGGTACGGCGGTGCGCTCGGCGGGGTCTTCCTCGGCGATCCGTCGATCGAGGGATCGGATCTCCGGGACATGCGGCTCTACACGACCGGTCCGGTCAAGGAACGGCTCGGCCGCATGGCCGACCGGGCGATCGAGCAGTACCGGACGCAGCGGCGGCCCCTGATCGCCAGGAAGCCGGAACGCTGATCGCCGGGGCCCTTCGCCGCGTCGATCCGCCGCTGGCCGGCTTCGCCCCACGACCGGACAGAGATAGAAATATTTGTTTTTTATAGCGGAATTGAAATTCAGGGAAAACGTTTGTAAATCGAATATAGTTTATATATGTTACACGGTACCGATCGATATCCCGCCGCGTGGCGGAACTCATTGAGACGCAAGGAGCAGAGGCAGTGACTTCGCAGGACACCGACATACTTGAATCGCAACTGAACGCGCTGCTCGATGCGCTTCGCGAACAGCATGGCGCGGCGTCGCTCGAGCGCTCCATCAACCAGGCGATCGAGGATCTCAGGCTCGGCAGGCTCGACGGGGAGGACGCGCTCCTCGCCCGGATGCGCGAACTCGTGCGCCAGACGCGCCCCGCCGCCCTCCACCAGGGGTGGCTCGAGTCCTGGGGCAACCTCTTCTCCCAGACCGTCAGGTTTCTCCTCAACTCCGACGGCGGCGCGGGGAAGGTCATCTCCCTCCTCTACGGAAACGAGCCCATGCCGCCGGCGGCGGCCGATCAGCTGATCCTCTGCGTCAATCCGGGGTCGACCTCGACCAAGATCGGGATCTACCGGGGCACCGTCCTCCAGGGGGAGACGGAGGTGCACCTGCCTCCCGACTACGACGACAGCGTGGAAAACCGGTGCGACGCGATCGTCGCCTGGGTGGAGAAGCAGGGGATCGCGCCGGGCGAGCTCACCGGCATCGCCTGCCGCGGCGGTTTCGTGAAGCCGGTGCCGCCGGGCACCTACGAGGTTTCCGACGCGATGGTGGAGGACCTCCTCGAGCCGCGCATCGTGCACGCCTCGAACATGGCCATCCCCATCGGGCTGAAGATCAGGGAGCGCTTCGCCGGCGACGGCGAGATCCTCGTGACGATGTCCGACCCGGTCGCCTCCGACGACGTCGATACCGTCTCGCGCCTCACCGGCATACGGCGGATACTCATCGACGGCTCCGGCGCCCACTACCTCAGCCAGGAGGCGATCCACCGCTTCGTCTGCTCGATGCTCGGGGTCGATCCGGCCGAACTCGCCACGATCGGCGCCCACATGGGCGGCGGGATCTCGATCGTGCGGCACGTCGGCGGCCATGCGAGCGATCTCGTCAACGCCTTCGCCGGCGTGCCGAGCGCCAACCGGAGCGGCAACATCCCGCTCGACGCCCTGCTCGACGCGATCGACCGCCAGGAGATCAGTCTGCCCGAGCTCCGGAAGTACCTCTTCCGCGAGGGGGGGCTCATCGATCTCACCGGGACGAACGACTTCCGCGCGCTCATGCATTTCCGCGAGTCCGGGGCGACGGACCAGCAGCGCGAGAAGATCGAGCTCGTCATCGACTTCCTCGCGCGGAACATCGCCGGCTCCGTCCTCAAGCTCGCCGCCTTCGAGGGGAAGGTCGACGCCGTCATCCTCACCGGCGGGCTCAGCCGCAGCGGCGAGTTCACCGGGCGTATCCGCCGCAAGGTGCTTCCCTACGCGCCGGTCGTCGTCATTCCCGGCGCGATCGAGCACGAGGCGATGGTCGCCGGCCACCTCCGGGCGCGCTTCCTGCCGGGGGAGAAGAAGGATTACGTCGTCGAGCGCGACGAGCTGCGCCGGCGCCGGGCGGCCGAGCGCGAGCTCATGGAGACCGAGATCTTCGCCAACCCCGCCCTGCGGAAGAAGGAGAACGCGCCGGTCACGAGCCTCGACGAACTGATCCACCACGCCCGCTCGCTCGTGGCGATGGGGCGCGCCCCGCGCGTCGCGATCGTCGGCGCGGAGAACGAGGACGCCATCGCGGCGGCGAAACAGGCCAACGAGGACGGGCGGTACCCCGTGGCGAAGTTCCTCCTCGTCGGCGACTACTACCAGGTCAACAAGCTCGCGTGGGAATACGACATCAAGGTCGACGGCGACAACTACACGATCGTCGATTCCGACGATCCCGTGCAGCGGTCGGTCGAGCTCCTCGCCTCGGGCGAGGCGGATCTCCTCATGAAGGGCGGCGTCAAGACCGCCGAGATCATGGGCGGGACGCTGCGGTTCCTCAAGGACAGCGGCAGGATCAGGAAGGGGCGGATCTACAGCCACGTGGGGATCTTCCAGATCCCGACCTATCCGAAGCTCCTCATCGTCTCAGACGCGGCGCTCATCCCGAATCCCGACCAGGCGCTGAAGAAGAAGATCGTCGAGAACGCGATCACCATCGCCGGGTACCTCAACATCCGGATGCCGAAGATCGCGATCATCTCGGCCGTCGAGACGCGGAACCCGAGCGTCGAATCGTCGATGCTCGCCGGCGACCTCGCCGACGATTACGCCGGACGGGAGGACTGCATCGTCGAGGGGCCTCTCTCGCTCGACGTGGCGATGTCGCCCGCATCGGCGCACGAGAAGCACTACCGGGGCCGGATCAAGGGGAACGCCGACATCCTCATCATGCCGGACATCGAGGCGGGGAACGTCGTCTACAAGTCCCTCACCGTGTCCTCCGGCGCCTTTCTCGCCGGGGCGATCGTCGGCGCGGGCGTGCCGATCATCCTCACTTCCCGCGGCGACTCGGCGCGCTCGAAGCTCGCCTCGATCTCGCTCGCCTGCCTCGTCGCGATGAAGCAGGGGGATCTCGCCGCCGAACAGACCACGTGACCGGGCCGGCGCGGGGCCCGGCGAGGGGGTGACGCCGTGAGCGGTCGCAATGCGCGGATCGCGCTTCTGCTCTTCTTCGGGTTCTTCCTCGTCATCCTGCCGATTCTTTTCCTGACGGGGCTCGACACCGGGCTCGACCGGCGGTCCGCCGGGGGGCGGACGGCCCTCGTCGTCGAGATCCGGGGCCGGATGCTCGAGTACGATCCCTCCCTCGCCGGGGGGCTCGCCTTCGCCACGCGCGAACCGACGATGACCTCGATCCTCGGCGCACTGTCCCGCGCCGAGCGGGACGACCGCGTCGAGGCGGTCGTTTTGCGGATACGTCCCTCGGGCGCGGGTCCTGCCAAGTGCGCCGAGATCGCCGGGGCCCTCGGGCGGCTCCGCGCGGCGGGGAAGCGGACGATCGCCTTCTCGCCCGTCCTCGAGAACAGCCACTACGCGCTCGCCGCGGCGGCCGACAGCGTCTTCATGCCACCGGCGGGTTTTCTTTTCTTCGCCGGGCCGTCATCGAGCGCCCTCTTCGTCCGCGGGCTCTTCGACAAGATCGGCGTCTCTCCCAACATCCACCGCATCGGCGAATACAAGTCGGCGGCGGAGATGCTCACCGAGACGCGCCGCACGCCCGAATCGCGGTCGATGATCGAACGCCTGCTCGCCGTCGGTGGCGCCGAGATCGCCGCCGCCGTCGCCGCCGGACGCGGCGTTCCCGTCGACACCGTGCTCTCGTGGCTGGAGGACGGTCTCTTCAGCCCGCGTCGGGCCGCCGGCGCGGGGCTCATCGACGGGCTCCGCCACTGGGACGAGGTGGAGACGGCGCTCGAGGAGTCGGGACTGCGTCTCGTCGGCTCGCGCGAGTACGGCGCCGGGCACACGGGCGGGCTGTCGGCCATCGCCGGTTCCGCAGTCGCCGTCGTCCACGCGCAGGGCGCGATCGTCCTCGGGGAGAGCGGATTCGACCCGGTCGAGGGGATGACGATGGGATCGGAGACGATCATCCGGGAATTGCGGCGGGCGCGGGACGATCCGCGCGTGCGTGCGATCGTGCTGCGCGTCGATTCACCCGGCGGGAGCGGGATCGCCGGCGGCCTCATCTCCCGCGAGGTGGAGATGGCCGCGGCAGTCAAGCCGGTCGTCGTCTCGATGTCCGACGTGGCCGCCTCGGGCGGGTACGAGATCGCCTACCGGGCGGACAGCATCTTCGCGATGCCGGTCACCGTGACCGGCTCGATCGGCTCGATCACGGGCAAGCTCAACCTGCGCGGCCTCTACGAACGGCTCGGGATCGCGAAGGACGAGATCGGCACGGGGCCCCTCTCGCTCATCTGGTCGGACTACCGCGACTTTTCCGATCGAGAATGGGAGGCGGTCCGCCGGGAGCACACCGCGTTCTACCTCGAGTGGATCGGCGAGATCGCCCGCAGCCGGGGCATGACGCCGGCGCGCGTCGATTCGCTCGGGCAGGGGCGCGTCTGGACCGGTCGGGACGCGGCGAGGAACGGTCTCGTCGACGGACTGGGGGGGCTCGACCGCGCGGTCGACGCCGCCTGCCGACTCGCGGGGATCGATGATGCCGGCGAGGCGGTCCTCGTGCATCTTCCCGAGCGCGCGGGTCTCCTCAGGAGCCTGCTCGCCGGCGATCTTTTCGGGAACGCCGCCGCCGGCCTCTTCCACCGGGCCGTCGTCGAGGACCGGCGGTGGGAGACCTTCCCCGGCGCCGAGCGCCGACTCGGCGAACGCATCAGGTAGGCGCGACTCAGAAGGAGTAGCGGAGATCGATGGTCATCCCCGTCAGCGAGTCGGGGGTGAGGTCGGATCCCGTGAAGATATCGGCCGAGAGTCGCTCGCCCCAGCGGAACGAGAAACCCACCGAGGCGGTCCGGATCATCGTCACGCGCCGGTCGACGTCCTCCGGGGCGGCGCAGGCGGCGGGCGACGCCGCCGCGGAATCGAGGTCGACGACCGGGATGCTCGTCCTGCTCCGGTCGCGTTCCCACGAGGCGCCGACGACGAAGCCTGCGCGGAAAGCGAACCACGGACGGGGCGTGAATTCGCACGCGACGGGGAGGGCGCCCTCGACCGTCGTGATCCGGCGCTCGAAGAAAAGCCGCTGCGCTCCGTCGCGCCGCTCGGCGCCGAGGTCGTCCATCCAGGTGACGGTCGATGAGAAGAGGGGGGCGTCCTCCCAGGCGAAATGGGAGAACGCGACGGAGATCCCCCCGAAAAGCGCGAGGTCGTCGCGCAGTTCCCGCGTGTTCCCGAGCCGGGCCGTGCAGAACTCGCGCAGCGCATCGTTCGACGACGCGAATCCCGCGTCGACGCACCGCCGCTCGTTCATGTAGTTCCGGTAGTCGTAGTTCTTCAGCAAATTTTGCCACCAGCCGTCGATCGCGCCCCACTGGGCGCCGCCGTCGATGTAGAGGACGGTTCCCGACGCGTACGAGCGGCGGAGGGCGAGGCGCGCGGTCCACCGATCCGATCTGCGGATGTCCTCCGCGGCGAGGTAGTCGTAGTCGTACTCGTAATAGCCCGGGTCGTCGCCGTAGTGCCAGATGATCCCGCTGTCGAACACGGCGCTCCGCGCGTAGAGGGACGAACGCTCGAGGCCGAGGAGGACCTCGGCGGTGCCGTCCGCCTCCCGGTCGACGACGAGCCCCGCCGTGCCGTACACGGTCCGGCGGCGCCTGAACTCGCCGGTACGCGTCTCGCTGCCGTAGGATTCCTGATCGAGCACGTATTCGTTGTTTTTCAGGTCGAAGTCCTGGTACGCGTACTCGTTCGTCCGTTCGTAGCGCTGGTAGATGCCCGAGAAGCCGAGGCGGCATCCGAGAAGGCCGCTTTCGCCCAGCCGGCGCGCGGCCGCGAAGGCGATATTCCAGTATTCCCGGTTGCGCAGATCCCCGTCGTGGCTCGCGCCCGATGAATACATGTAATCCCGGCGGAGGTCCGAGCGGGCGTACGTCGTCAGGATCTCGTCGTCATCGACGAACCAGTCGGCGGAGAAACCGGCGACCCAGCCTCCCGCCCGGGCGCCGACGACGGCCAGCTCGTGCGACCCGAGGCCGGCCGAGGAGGAGGCCGCCTCGCTCGCCATCGTCATGCGCATGTCCCCGTACATCAAGAGGTTTCCCTCGAGGCGGGGGAGGTACATGTTTTCCCACGATTGCGACCGGTAGCGGTACAGGACGAACGGCCCGTCCGTGGCGGCGAGCCATGCGGGGTTGCGGGCGAGGTCGGTCGCCTCGTCGCGCACGATCCCCTCGAGATAGCCGTTTCCGAGCGAGAAGAGCCTCGCCGAGACACCGGTCTGCGCCGACGCGCCGCCGGCGAGCGCCAGGCCGACGGCCGCCGCGACGACGACGGCAGGGAACCGTAACTTCATGCGCCTGTCCCCTTTCCCGTGGAATGAGAGGCCGAGTCTACTATGCCCCCTGTCGTCCGCGCAACGAAAATCGCCCCGGCCGGCGGCCGGGGCGATGCATAAGCTGTTGAAACGCTGTGTGATATATGGTAGAATCGGTGTAACTATCCCGGCGCGTCCCGCGGGGCCGCCGGAAGCGATCCGCTCAGACGATCCGACTCGAACGACCGGACGGACGATCCGCCGGGGGAGGGAGGGGATGAGAGCACTGCCCGCGTCCCCGTGAGGGCGCCCATTGCCCGCTGGTACCAGTCGCTGTCGACATTTCAAGGAGAGTACGGAATGAAGACGAAGAAATCGCTGCTTTTCTTCATGGCCGCCGCGGTCATGCTGGCGTTCGTCGCCGGCGACCTGTCGGCGCAGGTGCCGCGCACGGCGCCGAAACGGATCGTCCAGCCATCGAACGATCCGCAGTTCGGCTACGTGCCCCCGCCGATCGACCTGAGCCACATCCAGCCGTCGCCCTTCCTGACGGCGCCCCTCGCTCCCGCCTCGTGGGACTGGCGGGCGATGAGCGGGGTCAGCTCGGTCAAGAACCAGAACCCCTACG
The DNA here is from genome assembly GCA_016931295.1 of Candidatus Krumholzibacteriota bacterium. Lineage (NCBI taxonomy): Bacteria > Candidatus Krumholzibacteriota > Candidatus Krumholzibacteriota bacterium. Next base: position 1,580 of record JAFGEZ010000039.1, on the reverse strand, counting down.
GCACCTGCTGGACCTTCGCCGCTCTCGGCAACCTCGAGTCGCAGGTCCTGCTGGGCGAGTTCTACGAGCCCGACTACTCGGAGCTCAACATCGTCTCGTGCAATCCCACGTCGAACGACTGCAACGCCGGCGGCAACTCCTGGATGACGACGAACTACCTCTCCCTGCTCGGCTCGGTCGAGGAGTCGTGCGACACCTATCCGGGCGGCTGCCCGACGCCCTCGTGCATCAACCCGGCCTGCTCGTACCTCAAGCAGGTCACCGAGTGGCGTCTCGTCCCGAACGACGTCGAGGCGATCAAGACGGCCGTCATGACCTACGGCCCCGCCTACACCTCGTTCTACGCGAGCTTCCCCGGCTTCAGCTCCTACGACGGCTCGTACTGCCTCACGTACGCCGGCACGGAGGATCCCAACCACGCCGTGCTGATCGTCGGCTGGGACGACGCGATGTGCAGCGGCAACGGCGCCTGGATCGTGAAGAACTCCTGGGGCACCGGCTGGGGCGACAACGGCTACTTCTACATCCAGTACGGAAGCGCGCGGATCGGCAGCAACACGAACGTCATCACGGGCTACCGCGACTACGATCCCGCCGCCCTGGTCCATCACTACGACGAGTGGGGCTGGTGGAGCGCGGTCGGATACGGCGATGGGAATGACTACGCCGTCGTCGAGATCGACCCGGCGACGAGCGACTACCTGACCCAGCTGCACTTCTGGGCGACCGCCTCGCCGACGATCTACACGATCACCGTCTACGACGACTTCGCGCCGGCCGCCGGGCCGTCGAACCCCATCGCGGGGCCCTTCACCGGCACGGCCACCGACGCCGGGTACTACACGATCGAGCTCGCCACGCCGATCCCCGTCGGCACGGGCGACGAGATCTACATCCACGCCGACCTCAACACGGGAGCCTACGGCTATCCGGTTCCCTACGACGACTCGGGCCCGATGGAAAACGGCAAGTGCTACATCTCGAACGACGACGCCACGTGGAACGATCTTGGCGGCACCGGCTACGCGATGGGCGACATCGGTCTCCGTGCCACGATCGGTCCGATCGACCAGGGAAGCGAATGCTTCAAGGAGGGCGACCCGGCCTTCTACGTGGACTTCGGCGAGACCGCCCGCGACGTCATCGCCGGCGAGACGGTCTGCTGGACCGTCGGTCCCTGCAACTTCGGCTTCGTCTCGGCCACCTGCCCCGACACCGACACCTTCTGCGTCGACGTCGAGGAGACGCAGAACTGGATCGTCACCGGAGATCCGCCGCTGCGCGCCTGCAATGTGCTCGATCCGGGCTACCTCTGGTGGCAGGACATCTGTGTCACTGTGCCGTGCGACGTCTCGGTGTGCGACTACGACACGGTGACCGCGGTCATGAGCTACTGCGACGCCGCGGGATTCTGCGCCGCGGACTGCGGCGACTGCGAGGATCCGAACTTCTACGGCGGCGACCCCTACTACTCCACGATCACGGTCGTGCTGCACGTCGTCGAGTCGCCCCCGGCGCTCTACATCCTGCAGGACAGCCTCTACCTCGTGGAGCAGGGCCAGACGGCCGCCTACATCCCG
>JAFGEZ010000038.1 GCA_016931295.1 Candidatus Krumholzibacteriota bacterium | reverse complement strand
TACTGCGCCGCCGCTCCCGGCGGATACAGCATGACGGCCGCGAGGGCGAGCACGATGACGATGGGTCGTTTCATCGAAACCCCCTTCTGTTGTGTTCGATGCGGCACCCGGCCGCATGTCGTTCGATCGTCCCGCGCGGTCGCGGAGGTGACGGGCGTGATGCCGAAACCGGGCCGCATCGATTCGGGACGGAATAACAAGAACCGTACCATCCGTCAAACGGAATCTTCCTGTCGGCTATTCTTTTACGTGAGCAAAAGGCCTGCGCGCCATCTGCCGCGCCATCCGGCGGCGGGTCCTCCCCCGCCCCGTTCCGCCACCGGCGCGCAGGCCGAGGCGAGGGAAGAAGGAAATTATCCTTGACGTGGGGGCGAATATAGACAATAATGATTCCAATTACTATTATCTACTCAAGCGCTTGGCGGGTAACGATATGCGTATGACACCACAGAGACGGGCCATCCTGGAAACCCTCCGGGGCGTGGACGGACACCCGACGGCCGACGAGGTCTACGACGCCGTCCGGCGGAGGATGCCCCGGATCAGTCTCGGAACGGTCTACCGGACGCTCGAGCTCCTCTCCCGGCGCGGCATGATCGGCAAGCTGACCTTCGGCGGGGCGCAGATGCGATTCGACGGCCACACCGGCGGACATGCCCACATTCGGTGCACCTCATGCGGAAAAATTGTCGATGTCGAGATCGAGGCGGAGACGGGTGAGTGCGAGCGCCGCGTCGCGGAGCGAACGGGATTCGCCGTGACCGGACGGCACGTCGAGTACGTCGGCGTGTGCCGGGACTGCCGGGGGGCGGAGCAGCTGGAGGCGGCCGATGTCAAATCCTGAACGGACGATGGATGCCCCGGTCGCCGAGGCGCTCGAACGACTCTACGAACGCTACGACGACCGGGCCTGGGTCGATCCCGATCCGCTCGCGCTGCTCTACGGATTCGACGACGTGCGCGACCGCGAGATCGCCGGGCTCGTCGCCTCGTCGCTCGCCTTCGGCGGCGTGCGGCAGATCATGCGCAGCGTCGAGATCGCGCTCGCGCCGATGGCCGGAAGCCCCGCCGCCTTTCTCGCGGAGACGCCGCCGGCCGAGTTCAGGCGGATCTACGAGGGGTTCCGTCACCGGTGGGCGACGGGGGACGACCTCGCCGCGGTTCTCGCGGGCGCGGCGGCGATGATCGCCGCCGACGGCTCGCTCGAGGCGGGATTCCGCTCGAAGCTGGATCCCGGCGGCGAGACGGTCATCGAGGCGCTCGCCGACTTCGCCGGGCGGATCGTCTGCGGCGTCGACGACGACGGGGCCTGCCTGCTTCCCTCGCCCTGCCGCCGGAGCGCCTGCAAGCGTCTCAACCTCTTCCTCCGGTGGATGGTCCGCCGCGACGCGGTCGATCCGGGAGGGTGGGAGGTGCCCGCGGCGATGCTCGTCGTGCCCCTCGACCGGCACATGCACCGCTTCGGCCTCGCCCTCGGGCTCACCGGCCGCCGCCAGGCCGACCTGCAAACGGCTCTCGAGATCACGGCGGCCTTCCGCCGCGTCTCGCCGGCCGACCCGGTGAAGTACGATTTCGCCCTGACCCGGCTCGGCATCCGCGACGACGACGACCGCGCGGAACTGCTCGGCCGGCTCGGGATCGCATAGACGGACGGCGCCCCGCGCGGCGCCGGAAGGAGTGATGGAGATGGCCGGCATGTTGTTCGAGATCCTCGGCGCCGTCTGGGAGACGCTCCGCGAGATGTCCCCCTACCTGCTCTTCGGCTTTTTCGTGGCGGGCATCCTCTCGATCCTCATCCGACCCGAGGCGGTCGAGCGCCACCTCGGCGGCCGGGGGCTTTCGCAGGTCGTCAAGGCGGCCCTCTTCGGCGTACCCCTGCCGCTCTGCTCCTGTGGCGTCATCCCCGTCTCCGCCTCCCTGCGTCGCCACGGCGCGGGGCGGGGCGCGACGACCTCCTTCCTGATCTCGACTCCGCAGACCGGTGTCGACAGCATCATGGTGACCCTGAGTCTGCTCGGGCCCGTCTTCGCGGTCTTCCGGCCCCTCGTCGCGTTCGCGAGCGGCGTGCTCGGCGGCGGGCTCGTGACCCTCTTCGGCGGCGACGAGAAGCGCGAGGCCCCGTCCGCCGGGCCCGTCTGCGCCGGAGGCTCCTGCGCCCCGGACGCCGGCGGCAACTTCGGCGACGCGATGCGGTACGGATTCGTCGCCCTGCCGCGGGACATCAACCGGGCGCTCGTCCTCGGCGTCATCGTCGCCGGCGTCATCGCGGCGGTCGTCCCCGACGATTTCTTCGCCGGCGCGCTCGGCGGGGGGGTCGTCTCGATGCTCGTCCTCATGGCGGCGGGCATTCCCGTCTACGTCTGCGCGACGGCGTCGGTGCCGATCGCCGCCGCGCTCATCGCCAAGGGGGTGTCGCCCGGAGCGGCGCTCGTCTTCCTGATGACCGGGCCGGCCACGAACGCGGCCACCGTGGCGACGGTCTGGAAGATCATGGGGCGGCGAACGGCGATGATCTATCTCGGGACGGTCGCCTTCTCGGCCCTCGGCGCCGGCTTGCTGCTCGATTTCCTCCTCGCGGAGACCGGCGCCGAGCCGGGCGCCGCGATGCCCTGGATGATTCCCGGCGCGGTCAGGACGGCAGCGGCCGTCCTGCTCGCCGGCGTCGTCGCCTGCTCCTTCTTCTGCCGCTCGCGCGCCGGAAGGGCGGTGTCGTCCGCTGGAGGAAGGACGCTCGCGCTGCGGGTGGAGGGGATGACATGCGAGCACTGCGTGCGGAGCGTCCGCCGGGCGCTGCTCGAGACGCCGGGGGTCTCGGCCGCGGCGGTCGATCTCGGGAGGGCCGAAGCGATCGTGACGGGGGCCGATCTCGACGTCGAGGCGATGAAGCGGGCCGTCGAGGAGCTCGGGTACCGCTTCGCCGGCGCGGCGCCGCCGAAGAAGGAATGATCATGAACGTTCTTGTCCGGCGAGGCCGGACGTAGTACAGTCGACCCATCCACCACGACACGAAAGGAGCCGGAGCATGTCGATCAAGGGAACGCAGACGGAAAGGAATCTCCTCACCGCGTTCGCGGGGGAGTCCCAGGCGAGGAACCGCTACACCTACTTCGCGTCCCAGGCGCGCAAGGAGGGGTACGTGCAGATCGCCGACATCTTCGCCGAGACGGCCGAGCAGGAGAAAGAGCACGCCAAGCGTTTCTTCAAGTTCCTCGAGGGCGGGATGGCCGAGGTCGCGGGCGTCTTCCCCGCCGGTTGCATCTCCTCCACGGCCGACAACCTCAGGGAGGCGGCCGAGGGCGAGGAGAACGAGTGGTCGGAGATGTACCCCGGCTTTTCGCAGATCGCCCGCGACGAGGGGTTCGAGCACATCGCCGACGTGTTCGACGCGGTCTCCGTCGCCGAGAAGCAGCACGAGAAGCGGTACCGCGAGCTCCTCGCCAACATCGAGGCGGGGCGCGTCTTCAGGCGCGACGCGACGGTCGCCTGGCGCTGCCGCAACTGCGGCTACGTCCACACCGGCACGGAGGCGCTCGAGCGCTGTCCGGCATGCGCGCACCCGCAGGCATACTTCGAGCTGCTCGGCGAGAACTGGTAGCGCCGGGCGGCCGTCGCCATACACCGTTCGTATTCGTGAAGGTTCGATTCTCAGCCACGGAAGGGGGAGACAGATGACCAGGAAACGACAGATCTACAAGTGCGACAAATGCGGAAACATCGTCGAGGTGCTGCACGAGGGGCCAGGGCAGCTCGTCTGCTGCGCCGAGCCGATGAAGCTCATGGAGGCGAAGACCGCCGACCAGGCCACCGAGAAGCACGTTCCCGTCATCGAGAAGATCGACGGGGGCTACAAGGTGACGGTCGGCTCGACGCCTCACCCGATGGAGGAGAAGCACTGGATCGAGTGGATCGAGCTGGTCGCCGACGGGCACGCCTGCCGGCAGTTCCTGAATCCCGGCGACGCTCCCGAGGCGGTCTTCCACGTGAAGGCCGCCAGCGTCCAGGCGCGGGAGTACTGCAATGTCCACGGTCTCTGGAAGAAGGAGTAGCCGATGATCAGGAAGAAGGTGCGAGACGCGTTCAACCAGCAGATACAGCACGAGATGTTCTCCGCGTACCTCTATCTCTCCATGGCCTCGTATTTCCACGAGCAGGGGTTCGACGGGATGGGCCAGTGGATGCGCGTGCAGGCCATGGAGGAGATGGAGCACGCGATGAAGTTCTTCGATCACATCCACGAGCGCGACGGGAAGGTCGAGCTGCTCGCCATCGAGAAGCCGGAGAACGTCTGGGCATCGCCCCTCGATGCCTTCAAGGCGGCCCTGAAGCACGAGCAGTTCATCACGGGCAAGATCGAGGCGCTCGTCACGCTGGCGAACGCCGAGAAGGACTACGCCTCGAAGAGCATGCTCCAGTGGTTCGTCGACGAGCAGGTCGAGGAGGAGTCCAACGCCTCCCGCAACGTCCAGCTCCTCGAGATGGCGGGCAAGGCGGGGCACGCGCTGCTGATGATCGACCGCGAGCTCGGCTCCCGTACCTACACGATGCCGCCGGCGAAGGGGGAAGGCGAGTAGCTTTCCCGCGACGCGACGGGATCGGGTGTTCATCGACGGAACGGGGGAGGCCGGGCGGCCTCCCCCTCGTTCGTCGGGGGAGCGGAACGCATGCGGGCCGCCGGCCGGCGGCGGGAGGTGACCGGTGAATGAACGAGTCGTCAATACGCTGATCGCGGGAGAGGCGGGGCAGGGCCTGCAGACCCTCGGCGGGCTTTTCGCGAGGATCCTCGTCCGGGCGGGGTATCGCATCGTCGTCACGCAGAGCTACATGTCGCGCATCCGGGGAGGGCACAATACCTTCGCCGTCCGGGCCTCCGCCGGAAAGATCCACGCCCCCGACGAGAGGGTCGATCTGCTGCTCTGTCTGGACGCCCCGTCGATCGCGATCCACCGCGAGGAGATGCGCGAGGGGGGCGTCATCGTGGCCGACCGGGCCGACGCGGAAGGTGCCGGCGACGGCGAGGGCCTGTTCGCCGTTCCCTTCGACGAGCTCCCGGGCGGGATCGTGCGGGGGACCGTCGCCCTGGGCGTCCTCTGCGCGCTTCTCGGTCTCGACCGCGCCGAGGCGGCGGAGACGGTCGCGCACGCGTTCGAGAAGAAGAAGGGGGCGGAGGTCGCCCAAGCGAACCGGGAGGCCTTTTACGCCGGCTTCGACCGGGGCGCGGCGCGGGGCGGCGGCGCCCTCTCCTTGCCGGCGGCGCCGGGCGGGACGAACCGGCTCGTCATGAACGGCAACCAGGCGATCGCCCTCGGGGCGGCCTCGGCGGGCGTGCGGTTCTGCTCCTTCTACCCGATGACGCCGGCGACCTCGGTTCCGCTGACCCTCATCGGCATGGCCGAACGCGCCGGGATCGTCGTCGAGCAGGCCGAGGACGAGATCGCGGCGGTCAACATGGCGATCGGTGCCTCCTTCGCCGGCGCGACGGCGATGACCGCCACCTCGGGAGGCGGGTTCGCCCTCATGCAGGAGGGAGTGAGCCTCGCCGGGGCCACCGAGACCCCCCTCGTCGTCGTCGTCGCGCAGCGGCCCGGACCGGCGACGGGGCTGCCGACCCGCACCGAGCAGGCCGACCTCGATTTCGTCCTGTATGCGGGGCACGGCGAGTTCCCTCGGGCGATCTGGGCTCCCGGCACCGTCGAGCAGTGCTTCCACCTCGCGCGGCGCGCCGTCGAGTCGGCCGAGCGCTGGCAGGGTCCGATGTTCCTTCTCACCGACCAGTTCCTCGCCGATTCCCTCCGCGCGGTCGAGCCCTTCGACATCGAGCGACTCCCCGCCGTGCGGGTTGGCGCCGATCCGGCGTCGGTCGAGACGCCATACGAGCGTTACCGCGTCACCGGGGATGGGGTGTCCCCGCGGCTCACGCCCGGCGCGGGCGGGCACATCGTGGTCGCCGACAGCGACGAGCACACCGCGGACGGTCATCTCACCGAAAACCTCGAGGCGCGGGTCCTGCAGCACGGGAAGCGCCTGCGGAAAGGACAGGGGATACGTGCGGAGGCGGCGCCGCCCGAGTTGATCGGCGACGAGCGCCCGGAGCTTTTCATCGTCTGCTGGGGGTCGACGCGCGGCGCGGCCGTCGAGGCCGCCGAAACGATCAGCGCGTCGGGCACGCCGGCCGCCGTGATGCACTTTTCGCAGGTCTGGCCGCTTGTCGCGGAGGCGTTCCTGCCCGCGCTCGAGGCGGCCCCGCGCGCCGTCTGCGTCGAGGGGAACGCCGCGGGACAGTTCGCCGGGCTCGTCCGGCGCGAGACGGGATTCGCGTTCGGTGAACGGATCAACCGGTACGACGGGCTGCCGATCACGCCCGGCTTCATCCTGAGGGGGCTCGGCCATGGTGACGCCTGAGGATTTCGGATCGCACGAGACGGCCTGGTGTCCGGGCTGCGGCAACTTCCAGCTGCTCGAGGGGGTCAAGAACGGCCTCGCCGCGGCGGGGATCGCCCCCCGCGAGGTCCTCTTCGTCTCCGGGATCGGCCAGGCTGCCAAGGCGCCGCACTACCTGGACGTCAACGTCTTCGACGGGCTGCACGGGCGCGCGCTGCCGGCGGCGACGGGGGCGAAGCTCGCCGATCCCCGCCTCGAGGTGATCGTCGAGAGCGGCGACGGCTGCTGCTACGGCGAGGGGGGCAACCATTTCCTCGCCGCCATCCGGCGCAACATCGGGATCACGATGATCGTGCACGACAACCAGATCTACGGTTTGACGAAGGGACAGGCGAGCCCGACCTCGGCCGAGGGGCTCGTGACCAAGGCCCAGCCGGGGGGCGTGACGAGCGAGCGGTTCGATCCCCTCTCGATCGCGATCGCGATGCACGCCAATTTCGTCGCCCGTTCCTTCAGCGGGATGCCCGACCATCTCGCTCGGGTCGTCGCCGAGGCGGTGCGCCACCCCGGCTTCGCGCTCGTCGACGTGCTCCAGCCGTGCGTTTCGTTCAACAGGATCAACACCTTCGCCTGGTACAAGAAGCGCGTCTACGAGCTCGGCGGCGATCACGATCCCTCCGATCGCGAGGCGGCGGCGGCGCGGGCGCGCGAATGGGGTGACCGCATCCCCGTGGGCGTCTTCTTCCGGGGCGATCGCGCGCCCTTCGAGCAGCGCGTTCCCGTCCTCCGCGACGGACCGCTCGTCGGCCGCGAGCACGACACGGCGGCGCTCGCAAGGATCATGGACGGATTCAGGTAGGCCGATTTCCGCGGCCGCCGGCGACGAGGAGAAAACATGGCCGAACTGCTCCGGGGATTCCACCCCGTCACGCAGGCGCTCATCGCGACCTGCTTCACCTGGCTCATGACCGCCGCGGGGGCGGCGGTCGTCTTCGCCGGGCGCGACATCGAGCGGCGGGTCCTCGACGCGATGCTCGGCGTGGCGGCCGGCGTCATGATCGCAGCGAGCTTCTGGTCGCTTCTCGCGCCGGCGCTCGAGATGAGCGGGGAAGGCCCTCTTCCCTCGTGGTTCCCCGCCGCCGCCGGCTTCCTCCTCGGCGCGATCGTCCTGCGCGTCGTCGATCGCATCCTGCCGCACGTGCATCCGCGGATGGCGACGGCGGACGCGGAGGGGATCGGCACCACGTGGCGGAGGAGCACGCTCCTCGTCCTCGCGATCACGCTGCACAACATCCCCGAGGGGCTCGCCGTCGGCGTGGCCTTCGGCGCCGCGGCGGCCGGCATCGGGCCGGCGACGCTGGCCGGGGCCGTCGCCCTCGCCGTCGGCATGGGCATCCAGAACTTCCCCGAGGGGACGGCCGTCTCGATGCCGCTCAGGCGGGAGGGCATGTCGCGGCTGCGCGCCTTCTGGTACGGGCAGCTCTCGGGCATCGTCGAGCCGATCGCCGGAGTCGCGGGCGCCCTGGCCGTCCTCTCCTCGCGAGCGATCCTGCCGTACGCGCTCGGCTTCGCCGCCGGCGCGATGATCTTCGTCGTCGTCGAGGAGGTCGTCCCCGAGTCGCAGAGCGAGGGAAACACCGACATCGCCACGATGGGTGCGATCGGCGGATTCGTGCTGATGATGATCCTCGATGTGGCGTTCGGCGCGTGAAGCGTGTATCCTGTACCGTGGACGTCAGCAGAAAGGCGACGGGATGAAGGAAATCTTCCGCGCGATCCCCGTGACAGAACACGTCTGGTGGGTCGGCGCCATCGACTGGGACATCAGGGACTTCCACGGATATTCCACGCACCGGGGGAGCACGTACAACGCCTACCTCGTCATGGCCGACCGCGTGACGCTGATCGACACGGTCAAGAAGCCGTTCAGGGACGAGATGATGGCGCGCATCGCCTCGGTGACCGATCCCTCGGGGATCGACACGATCGTCTCCAACCACTCCGAGATGGACCACTCAGGCTGCCTCGTCGAGACGGTCCGCGCGATCGGGCCGGAGCGGCTCTACGCGTCGGCCAAGGGCGCAGAGGCGATCGAGGAGCATTTCCACGCCGGCCTGCCGGTCGAGGCGGTTTCCGACGGGGGGTCGATCGACCTGGGGAACATGTCGCTGACCTGCGTCGAGACGCGGATGCTGCACTGGCCCGACAGCATGGTCTCCTGGCTCGACGCCGACAGGGTCCTCTTCTCGCAGGACGGCTTCGGGATGCACCTGGCCTCGTGCGAGCGCTTCGACGACCAGATCCCCGATCTCGTCCTCGAGCAGGAGGCGGCGAAGTACTTCGCCAACATCCTTTTGCCCTTCGCGCACATCACGGGGAAGGTACTCGACCGGATCGAGTCGCTCGGTCTCGACATCGACGTGATCGCCCCCGACCACGGCCCCGTCTGGCGCTCGAAGATCGACCGGATCCTCGCGCTCTACCGCCGGTGGGCCGGCCGCGAGCGGAAGCGCAAGGCCGTCATCCTCTACGACACGATGTGGGGGAGTACGCAAACGATGGCGAGGGCCGTCGCCGACGGCCTCTCCTCGAACGGCGCCTGCGTGCGGATCATGAGCGCCCGCGGCACGCACCGCAGCGACATCGCCACCGAGATCCTCGATGCCGGCGCCCTCGTCGTCGGGTCGCCGACCCTCAACAACACGATCTTTCCCGCCCTGGCCGACATCCTCACCTACCTGAAGGGGCTCAAGCCGAAGGGCCTCGTCGGCGGCGCTTTCGGGTCGTACGGCTGGAGCGGCGAGGCGGTGAAGCTCCTCGAGGGATGGCTCGACGAGATGAAGGTCGAGAAGGCCGCCGAGGGGGTACGGGTGAAGTACGTTCCCGACACCGAGGCGCTCCTCGGCTGCCGCGCGCTCGGCGCTGCCGTCGCGAAGCGCATCGCCGACCTGCCGCCGATGGTCGAGGGCGTCGTCTGATCCGCGCCCGGTCGCGCGCCGGTTGCCGGGCGGCATCCCTTCATGTCCTCGCGGGACGTTCTTGACAGGAGGGAACTCCACGTATATATTGGTATATGAGTACCGTAATACCATAAGAGGAGGAAGGCAATGAGAAGCGTGCTGAACATATCGGAAGCGGCCTCGCTGGCGCTGCATTCGATGGCGCTCCTCGCCAGCCGCGGGGGCGAGTTCCACTCGGTGCGGGAACTGGCCGAAACGATCGGCGCCTCCGAGCATCATCTCGCAAAGGTCCTGCAGCGGCTCGCCCGCTCCGGGCTCGTGAAGGCGAGGCGGGGGCCGGGGGGCGGATTCGAACTGGCACGTCCCGCCGGCGACATCACGCTGCTCGAGGTCTTCGAGACGATCGACGGGCCGCTCAGGCCGAGCGACTGTCTCATGGGAACGCCGGGGTGCATGGGCGACGTTTGCATCATGGGCGACCTCGTCGCCTCGATCAACCGCATGGTCGGCAGGCATCTCGCCGCGACGAAGCTGGCCGAGTTCGAGGGCGTCTACTGACCGGCCGACCGGCTGAACGGCGCGCGGGGCGCCGACCGAAAGGAGCGCGGGATGCGCAGGGAGATGATCAGGATCGACGAGGAGAAATGCACCGGGTGCGGCGAGTGCGTGCCGAACTGCCCGGAGGGCGCCCTGCAGATCATCGACGGCACGGCGCGGCTCGTGAGCGACCTCTTCTGCGACGGCCTGGGCGCCTGCATCGGCCATTGCCCCGAGGGGGCGATCGAGGTCGAGGAGCGCGAGGCCGGGCCCTACGACGAGCGCCGGGTGATGGAGAACGTCATCCCCCACGGCGCGAACACGATCCGCGCGCATCTCGAGCACCTGCAGGGCCACGGGCAGGACGATCTCCTCGCCGAGGCGATCGCCTGTCTCGGCGAGAAGGGGATCGCGGTGCCGGAGGGATTCGCGGCGCCGCGCGATGGCGGTCGCGGGCTCCACGGGGGATGCCCCGGCGCGAAGATCGTCGACCGCCGCGAGAACGCCGCCGTGCCGCCGGACGCCCCACCGCATGACCCCGTGCCGGGAAGCGGTTTCCGGCACAGCGCCCTCCGGCAGTGGCCGGTGCAGATCAACCTCGTTCCCCCGAACGCTCCCTTTCTCCGCGGTGCCGACCTGCTCGTCGCCGCCGATTGCGTGCCCTTCGCCCACGCCGGCTTCCACGAGGAACTCCTCGCCGGGCGGGTGCTGCTGGTCGGCTGCCCGAAGTTCGACGACACGTCGCGCTACCGCGAGAAGCTCGCGGAGATCTTCCGCACCGCCGGGATCCGCTCGGTGACGGTGGCGCACATGGAAGTGCCCTGCTGCAACGGGATCGTGAACCTCGTGAAGGACGCGGTGGCTGCCTCGGGCCGCATCGTGCCGATGGCCGACGTGACGGTCAGGATCGACGGGACGGTGCTGCCGGGGTAGAGACCGGCCGTCCGCGCGTCACTCGCCGGAGAGCCCCGTCAGGGTGCCGGCGCGGACCTCGGCGACAACGGCGTCGATGTCGGTCTTGAGGTAGTGGTCGCCGTCGACGGGCGGCAAAAGCGCGTCGAGGTAGCGGTAGAGGGGCGTCGTCCCCTTCCCGAGCCCCCGGAGTTTCTCGGGGAGCCATCCCTCGCTCATCTGCAGCGCCCGCAGGGCGCAGAGGAGCTCGACCCCGACGATCACCTGCGTGTTGTAGATCACCTTGCCCAGGTGGAGCGCCCCGATCGATCCCATCGACACGAAATCCTCCTGGTTCGCCGACGTCGAGATCGACGTCACCGAGGCGGGCGTCGAGAGGACGCGCGATTCGGCCGCGCGCGCCGCGGCGGCGTACTGGGCGAGCATGAGCCCCGTGTCGCCGGCGGCGGGGTCGGCGGCGAGATCCTGCGGCAGCCCGTAGCTCTGGAACCGGTCGAGCATCGAGAAGGTGCGCTTGTTGGAGAGGAGCCCCGCGGAGGCGAGGGCGAGCTTGAGCAGGTCGAAGGCGACGGCCAGGGGCTGGCCGTGGAAATTGCCACCGCTCACCGAGCGGAAGCGGCCGCGACGGTCGACGGTGACGAGGGGATTGTCGACGGCGCTGTTGATCTCGATCGAGAGGACGTCGCGCAGCGTGTCGATCGCCTCGAGGACCGGGCCGTGCACCTGGGGGACGCAGCGGAAGCTGTAGCGATCCTGGACCCGGACGCGCCCGGTCTCGTGGATGTGGTCGGTATCCGGGCGGGCGTCCTCCTCGCCGTTTCCCCAGCGGTAGCGCTGGGAGACGGCGGTCATCCGGCGGGAGCCGGCGACGAGCCTGCGGATCGCGGCGGCCGTCCGCTTCTGGCCGGGATGGGGGCGCGCGTTGTGGATCAGCGTGGCGAAGGCGTCCTTCTCGCCGCGGATCGCCTCGAGCGAGAGCGCGGCGGCCGCGGTCGCCGTCTCCATGAGGCGCTCGGCGTCGCGCAGGGCGAAGATGCCGAGGGCTGCCATGAAGGTCGTCCCGTTGGTGATCGCCATCGCCTCCTTGGCGCCGAGGCGGATCGGCTCGAGCCCGGCCGCCTCGAGGGCCCGCCGCGCGCTCATCCGCCTGCCTTCGTGGTAGGCCTTCGCCTGCGGCAGGCCGAGCATCACCGCGCCGACCATCGCCAGCGGGACGAGATCGCCGCTCGCCCCCACCGAGCCCTCCTCGAGGATCTCGGGGACGACGTCGCGGTTTATCATCTCGAGCATGAGCCGGCAGGTCTCCGGGCGCACCCCCGAATGCCCCTTCGCGAAGGAGTTGAGACGGACGACGAGCATCGCCCTGGCCGCCTCGACGGAAATCGGCCGGCCGGTGGCGCAGTTGTGCGCCTTGATGTAGCGCTCCTGGTACTCCTCGAAGGCGGCGGGGGAGATGTCGGTGTCCTTGAGATCGCCGCATCCCACGTTGATCCCGTACATCCGGATGTCGGGCCGCTCGACGAGCTGGCGTTCGAGACCCTGCCGGAACCGGGCGATCTTCGTTTCCACGCCCCTCGCGAAAACCGCCCGTTTGCGCCCGGCGGCGATGTCCAGGACGTCCTCGATCGCCAGGCTCTTCCCGTCGAGATGCACCGTGTCGCTCATCAGTCCTCTCTCCGTTCCGTTCGGGCCGACAGCATCCGCCGGATCTCGGCGACCATCTTTGTTTGCTTCACCGTGACCTGGCCGACCTTCTTCTCCACCCACTCGCTGCGCTCCTCGATCTCGACGGTCGTCTCCTTGATCACGCGCAGGTCCTTGATCGAGACCTCGCCGCGCTCGAACTCGTTCGAGCCGGCGATGACCGCCACGGGGATCATCTGCCGGTCGGCGTACTTGAGCTGCTTGCCGATCGATTTCTGGTTGCCGAGGTAGAGCTCCGTGTTGAATCCCGCCCGGCGGAGCTCGACGGCGATCGTTCCGTAGCGGACGATCTCCTTCCGGTCCATCACCGTCACGATGACGTCGGCGGTCGAGGGTTTCATTTCGATCAGGCCGGCCGTCTGCATCGCCGAGAAAAGCCGGTCGACGCCGATCGAGGCGCCGGTGGCCGGCGTTCGCTCGCCGGTGAATACCTCGATGAGCCCGTCGTAGCGGCCGCCGCCCATGACCGAGCCGAAACGCTCGAGCTTCGCGTCCGTCAAAACGGCCTCGAAGACGGGCCCCGTGTAGTAGTCGAGGCCGCGGGCGATCGACGGATCGACGACGACGCGCTCGTCGGCGATCCCCATCGCCGTGAGGAAGCGGTCGATGTCGGCGAGGTCGGCGACCCCGGTGTCGGCCCCCTCGGCGTCCCCCAGCATCGCCCGCACCTCGTCGATCGTGGCGGCGCGCGTCTCGCCGCGGATGGCGAGGAAGCGCTCGATCGTGGCGATCCGCTCGTCGCCGAGGCCGAGGCCCTCGATCACGGCGCCGGATTCGTCGGTGCGGCCCGGGCCGAGCTCGAGCTTGACGTTCTCGATCCCCTGCTTGTCGAGCTTGTCGATGATCCTGAGCACCGGCTTCACCATGCCGGCGTCGAGCCCGAGGAGCGCGACGAGCGCGTTCATCACGTTGCGGCTGCTGTAGCGGATACGGAATGCGAGGCCCAGGGCCTCGAGACAGTCGTGCATCGCCGCGACGATCTCGGCGTCGGCCGCGCGGGAGGTCGCGCCGACCGTGTCGATGTCGAACTGCAGGAACTCGCGGAAGCGCCCCGGGTCGGGCTTGTCGTAGCGCCAGACGGGCTGCACCTGGTAGCGCTTGAAGGGCCGCGGCAGGTCGCGGTGCTCGGCGACGACGCGCGAGAGGGGCGCGGTGAGGTCGAAGCGCAGGCCGACGTCGGCGCCGTCGGGGTCGGTGAAGAGGTAGATCTGCTTGCTCGCCTCCTCGCCGTAGCCGAGGAGCACGTCGCGGTGCTCGAGGGCGGGCGTCGACAGGGGCACGAAGCCGTAGCGCTCGTAGATCCGCCTGATGGTCGAGATGATCCGTTCGCGGGCCAGCATCTCACCGGGAAGCAGGTCCCGGAACCCTTTCAGCGCTGCGGCGTTCACGGCCATGGGGCGGACTCCTTGACGGGATTATGGCGGGGAGCCGGTTGCAACGAGTCGTAAAAAAGATGGTACCGGGGACGGGGGTCGAACCCGTGACCTCCTGATCCACAGTCAGGCACTCTAGCCATCTGAGCTACCCCGGCACACCCGTGTAGAATATGGGCGAAACAGCCGCACAGTCAACGGTTTTCTCCCCGGCGGCGCGTCCGCGGGAAACGAACGCGGACGCGGACCCCGGGGGCCGGGCGACCGGCCGCCGTCAATCGGCGCATTGCTTTCGGGGACGGGTTCTGGTACGATCATTCCCGGTTCGCCGCCGCTTCTCCGGCGGCGGCAGGGGAAGAGAACGCAGATCATGGAGGGGCATATGCGGAACGCATGGACTCGCGCGGCGCTCGTCGCGGCGTGCGTCGCGTCGATGGCCGTCGTCGCCGCGGCGCGGCAGACCGGCGTCGGCGGCGAAAAGGCGCGCGGCACACGGAAATACGACGACTACGAGAAGCCGAAGACCTGCCGGCAGTGCCACGTCGACATCTACGAGCAGTGGACCCAGTCGCTCATGTCGCAGGCCTACACGCACCACTGGGACGAGATCGAGTACTTCGGGCTCGCCGTCCGCCACGCCGAGCGCGATCCCGAATTCGCCGACGTCCAGGCGGGATGCAACGGTTGCCACACGCCGATCGCCTACCTCGCCGGCGACGTGCCGCCCCCGCGCCCCGAGGAGGGGAGCCGGGCGAACGAGTCGGTCTCCTGCGACTTCTGCCACACGGTGGTCGGGCGCACGGGCGACCCCTCGGTCAATTTCAACTGGATCTCCGAGCCGGGACGCGTCAAATACGGCAACCGCGAGGGGGTCGTGAGCCCCCACCACGAGACGCGCTACCTCGATTTCGTGCGCTCGGCCGACTATTGCGGCACCTGCCACAACGAGATGTCCCCCTTCGGGGTCTGGGTGAAATCGACCCAGCTCGAGTGGAAGGAGGGGCCCTACGCCGCCGAGGGTGTTCCCTGCCACGTCTGCCACATGCCCCGCGCTCCCGGCCGGAACGCCAACACCGCCCGCGAGCCGCACCCCGACGTCGCCCAGCACCTCTTCCACGGCGCGCACGACGCCGGCAAGGTCCGCGGGTCGATCGAGGTGCGGATGCACCCCGACGTCCGCGAGCTCTTCCCCGGCGACCGGTGCGTGATCACCGTGCAGCTCTTCAACCAGAAGTGCGGTCACAAGGTGCCCTCCGGCTCGGCCGAGGAGCGCCAGCTCTGGCTCCACGTCGAGGCAATCGACGACGCCGGCAGAATCTACCATCTGCCGGTCGACCGGAAGGGATTCGAGGGCGAGGAGCAGACGATCGCGAGCAACGAGCTCGTCTACAGGGACATCGGGTTCATGATCGGCGACGACGCATTCGCCGGGCTGCCGCGGGACTCCCTCCCCGAGGGCGACCGCGTCTTCTGCCTGCCCTATTTCGACCGGGAGGGGCGGCGGACGATCGCGCAGTGGAACACGGCGAGCCAGGGCGTCGACTACCGGATCGGTCCCCGCGAGACGAAGATCGAGACCTACACCTGGACGATCCCCGACGAGGTCGAGCCGGGCCGGGTCCGGTTCCGCGCGACCCTCCGGTACCGGCGGCTCGTCGCATCGGTGGCCGATTTCCTCGGCGTGCCTCCCGACGAGAAGGAGCCGATCGTCGTCAACCGCGCCGAGACCTGGGTGGAGGTCTGGGACTGACCGAGCCGCGGGGTGTCGTCGATCCGGCAAACGGGGGCGATCCCGACGCGGCGGCGCGTTCCGGGCGGACCGGGTTCCGGGAAATCGTGCTTGGCCGCCCTCCCCGCTCCTGCTATGATGGGCCGTCGGCCGTCCGCGGCGGCGGCCGGTCCGGCTCTCGCTTTTTCACAGGGGGATTCACATGCATCGACTCTCGACCAGGCCGGCCGGCGGCGTCGCTTTCGCGGCGCTCCTCGCCGTCGGGCTGACGGTCCTCGCGCCCGGCGAGGCAGGCGCGATCCCGGCCTTCGCGCGCAAGTACCGGATGTCCTGCACGACTTGCCACGCCCCGGTCCCGCGCCTCAAGGCCTTCGGGGAGGAGTTCGCCGGGAACGCCTTCCGGCTCGAGGGGCAGGAGCCGGCTCGCGAGTTCCTCGACACCGGCGACGACCTGCTCACCCTCCACCGCGCTCTGCCGCTGGCCGTCCGCTTCGACGCCTACGCCTCCTACACCGACGCCGACGACGGGGATTTCGCGGACCTCGAGACTCCCTACGGGATCAAGCTCCTGACCGGCGGCAACCTCTCCGAGCACATCGGTTTCTATTTCTACTTCTACATGAACGAGCGTGGCGAGGTCGCCGGCATCGAGGACGCCTACCTGCATTTCAACAATCTCTTCGGCGTCGAGTTCGACGCGATGGTCGGGCAGTTCCAGGCCTCCGACCCGCTCTTCAAGCGGGAGCTGCGCCTGACCTTCGAGGACTACGAGTGCTACAAGTTCCGCGTGGGGGACAGCCCCACCAACCTCACCTACGACCGCGGCGTCATGATGACGTACGGCACGGGATTCGGCACCGACGTCGTCGTCGAGGTGGTGAACGGCAACGGCAAGGGGGAGGCCGTCGACGGGCTCTTCGACGAGGACGACTGGAAGAACGTGCTTTTGCGGCTCTCGCAGGGCGTCGGCCCGGTCCGAGCCGGGGGATTCGGCTACCTCTGCAAGTCGGTCCGGGGAACCGGCGGCGGGAACGTCGACAACGAGCACTACTACTGGGGCGTCGACGGCACCGTCGACGCGGGCGAGAAGTTCCAGGTGAACGCGCAGTACCTGCAGCGCCACGACGACAACCCCTTCTTCTTCTCCGTGTCCCCGGTCGGGATCGACACCAAGGCCCTCATGGTCGAGGCGATCCTCGCGCCCCGCGGAGAACTCGGCCGGGAATTCGTCACCTTCCTGGTCAACTGGATCGACTCGGACATCGCGGGGCTCGACTACGAGAGCTACACGTTGAGCTTCAGCTACCTGCTGAAACGCAACCTTCGCCTGCTGGCCGAAGGCACCTACGAGGCGGAAGACGAGCGAACGCGGCTCGTCGGGGGATTCGTATCGGCCTTCTGACCCTCGCCGCGGCCGATTTGGCCGCGCGCGACGCACTGACACGAATGGACGGAGGAGGAATACGATGAGCAAGATCCTTCAGCCCGGCGAGATCGTCGAGATCGGCATCGAGAAGGAGAGGAAGCGCCGCGATTTCTACGCGCTCGCCGCCGAGCGCTTCAAGGACAAGACCCCCCTCGCGGAGCTGTTCGGCAAGCTCCGCGACTGGGAGGAGTCCCACATCGAGCGGTTCACGGCGATACGGGACACGGTGGCGCACGCGACCTACGCCGAGTCGTACGGCGGCGAGATGGAGGCCTACATGCAGGCCGTCGTCGAGAGCGAGCTCTACCGGGAGATGACGCCGGAGGAGTTCGCCGGGATCATCAAGACGCCGGCCGACGCCCTCGACAAGGGAATCGGGTTCGAGAAGGACGCGATCCTCTTCTTCAGCGGCCTTTCCGGCTTTCTCGACGAGAAGGGGCAGGCGGTCGTCAAGAAGCTCATCGCCGAGGAGCAGCAGCACATGCTTTTCCTCTTCGAGATGAAGAAGGAGCTGGCCGGCTGAATCGCCGAGGCAGCCGGCGTCGAGTCGCCGCAACTTTCCGCCCCGGCGGGCCGTATTCAGTGGCAACGACGGTAGAGGCCGGGGTGGGTGCGCCGGACCGGCGGCCTCGTCCCCGGCCCCCTTCGTGCCGCGCGGATCATCCATTCAACGCGTTTCGATTCCGGAGGTGCAGACGGTGAAATCCTTTTTCCGTGCCTTTCTCGCGTCCTTCCTGGCGATCGTCGTGGTCATCCTCGTCGTCGTCGGCGTGGTCGCGTCGAAGGCGAACGAGAAGTCGAAGATCGAGGACCACTCCTGGCTCGTCATCGACATCTACGGCGACGTGACCGAGTTCGACCCGCCCGGCGGGATACTGTCAGAGGTCATGGGAGGCAAGCCGGAGACCCTTCAGCGCATCCTCTCGAATCTCGAGAAGGTGCGCCACGACGACCGCATCGACGGCGTCATCCTGAAGCTCTCCTCGGCGAACAACCTCGGGGCCGCCAAGATGGAGGAGATCCGCGGGGCGGTCGGCGCGGTCAGGGCCTCCGGCAAGAAGGTCTATGGCTGGGCCGATTCGATGGACCGGGGCACCTACTACCTCGCCGCGGCCTGCGACTCGATCTACATGCCGCCGACCGGGTACATCCAGTTCCTCGGCTTCTACCGCGGATCCATCCACGCGAAGTCGATGCTCGAGAAACTCGGCATCAACCCGAACGTCCACAAGATCAAGGACTACAAGTCGGCCGCGGAGATGGTCACCCGCACCGACATGTCCGGCCCGGCGCGCGAGAACGACATGTGGATGCTCGACGAGTACTGGGACATGTACGTCTCGGCGATCGAGGCCGATCGCGGCATCACCGAGCTGGAACTCGTCGAGATCATGAACCACGCCCAGTTCCTCCCCGAGGCGGCCGTCGAATTCGGTCTCGTCGACCGGCTGCTCTACTGGGACGAGCTCGATGCGATGCTCAGGCAGGAGGACGACGAGAAGCTGAACGTCGTCTCGCAGGGCCGGTACGCCGACGAGGAGCCGAAGGATCTCGGCTTCAACGACGGAAAGAAGAAGATCGTCGTCATCCACGCGCAGGGGATGATCGGCGGGCGGGTCAACAAGGTGGATCCGCTCTTCGGCATCATGATGGGCCACGAGACGATCAACGCCGAGTTTCGTCGCGCGCGGCGCGACGAGGACGTCGCGGCGATCGTATTCCGCGTGGACAGCGGCGGCGGCGAGAGTCTGGCGAGCGATCTCATGAGCCGCGAGGCCGACATCACGGCAGACGAGAAGCCGGTCGTCGTCTCGATGGTCGACGTGGCCGCCTCGGGCGGCTACATGATCTCCTACCGGGCGAGCCGCATCGTGGCCGATCCGACGACGCTCACCGGCTCGATCGGCTCGATCTCGATGAAGTTCAACATGAAGGGCTTCTTCGAGAAGCTCGGCATCACCGCCGACGCGGCCACGAAGGGCCCGCACGCCCTGATGTGGTCCTCCTTCAGCGATTTCACCGAGGAGGAGTGGGACATCTTCACGAAGGACCACTGGAAAGGCTTCAACGCGTGGCTCGCCGATGTCGCCGACCGCCGCGGGATGACCTTCGAGGAGGCCGAGAAGCTCGCCCACGGCCGCGTGTGGACGGGACGCCAGGCGAAAAAGAACGGCCTCGTCGACGAGCTCGGCGGCCTCGACCGCGCGATCGAGATCGCCCGCGAGATGGCCGAGATCCCCGGGGACGAGGAAGTGACGGTCGAGCACTGGCCGAAGAGGAAGGGCCTGCTCGAGTCGATCACGAGCGGGCAGGGATCCCTCTCGGCCGTGACCCGCTACGTCGTCTGGCGGATGATCCGCACCGACGTGGCCGAGACGTGGCGCACGGTCGCCGAGGGGCGGCTCGACGCCCTGGCCACCGTTCCCGCCGAATAGACGCGGCGCGATACGATGCATCTCGCACGGGGCGGCGCCCGGCAGGGCGCCGCCCCGTTTCTGCGCCGGTTGACAGGGCGTCGCCCGGGGGGTAGGCTCTCCGGGTCGATATCAGTTCGTGCAAGGAGGACATCGTGAGACATCGTCTGTTGCGTCTCGTCGCGCCGTGCGTCGCGATCGCCGTCTTCTCGACAGCCGCATTCGCTGCCGACACACGGCCGATCACCGCCACCGATCTCTGGGAACTCGACCGCATCGGATCGCTCGCCGTCTCGCCGGACGGTCGCCTCGCGGCGGTCGTCGTCACCGAATACGACGTCGAGAAGAACGAGGGCCGGGGGGACATTTGGCTCGTCGCCACCGACGGCTCGGGCATCCGCCGCTTCACGACGGGGCCGACGACCGAGGGCTCGCCCGCGTGGAGCCACGACGGCAGCCTGCTCGCCTTCACGGCGAAGCGCGAAGGGGAGAAGGCGCAGATACACGTCATCCCGCGTGGCGGCGGCGAGGCGCGCGCCGTGACCGACATGCCGCTCGGCGCCTCGAGCCCGCGCTGGCTCCCCGGCGGACGCCGCATCGTCTTCGTCTCGCAGGTGCTTCCCGGCTGGGAGGCCGATCTCGACTCGATGAAGGCCGAGATCGACCGCCGCGCGGAGAGCAGGGTGACGGCGATACGGACGGAGGACCGCTTCTACCGCTACTGGGACCACTGGTTGACCGACGGATACGTGCCGCATCTCTTCGTCGTCGATGTCGAGACGGGAACGACCGTCGACCTCATGCCCAACTGGGACCGACTCTGCTCCTCCGGGGGGATCGACTTCGACGTCGCCCCGGCGGGCGAGGAGATCGCCTTCAGCGCCTTCCGGCACGGCTCGCCCTACGACTCGCTCGAGGCGGACGTCTACCTCCTCGACATCGGTCGCCCCGGCGCCTGGGAGAACATCACCGCGGCGAATCCCGCCGACGACTTCTCGCCGTACTACACGCCGGACGGCAGGTACATCCTCTACGGCGCACAGAAGACGATCGGCTTCTACGCCGACCGCACGCGCCTCGTCCGCTACGATCGCCATAGCGGCGAACGGACGCTTCTCGCCGAAGCGTTCGACCGGTCTCCCGCCGGCTGGCGCACCGACGCGAAGGGGCGCACCGTCTTCTTCGGCGCCGAGGACCGCGCGATGACCTCGATCTTCTCCGTGCCCGTCGGGGGCGGCGCGGTGAAGGAGGTCTTCCGCGGCGGAACGAACGCGTCGGTTCATCCGCTTCCCGGCGGCCGTCTCGTCTTCCTGCACCAGGATCTCTCCCAACCGGCCACGGTCTGCGCCGTCGGGGAAAACGGGACGGGTTTCGTCGATCTGACCGGGGAGATCAACGGGGCCGTCCTGGCCGGCATCGAATGGGCCGAGGTCGAGGACGTCACCTACGCGGGGTGGGGGGAGGAGGACGTGCAGATGTTCGTCCTTTTGCCGCCGGGATTCGATCCGTCGAGGAAATGGCCGCTCCTCGTCCTCGTACACGGGGGGCCGCACGGCACCTTCGGCGACTTCTTCCACTACCGCTGGAACGCGCAGGCTTTCGCCGCGCCGGGCTACGTGACGGCCTGCGTCAACTTCCACGGCTCGTCGAGCTTCGGGCAGGACTACACCGACGCCATCACCGGCGAGCACGGCCGCAAGCCGTACGAGGACGTCATGCGGGCCGTCGACCTGCTCGTCGCTCGCGGCTACGTGGACGAGTCCAGGATGGCGGTGGCCGGCGGCTCGTACGGCGGCTACCTGGTCAGCTGGATCGGCACGCAGACCGACCGCTTCGCCTGCATCATCAACCACGCCGGCGTCTTCGACCTCTGCGTGCAGTTCGGGAGCGACATCACCCACGGGCGGGAGCGATCCTACGGCGGACAACCGTGGGACGGTCTCGAGAACATCCTGCGCTGGAGCCCGGCGCACCACATGGAGCGCTACGTCACGCCGACCCTCGTCGTCCACGGCGAGAAGGACTACCGCGTGCCGATCGGCAACGGGCTCGAGTGCTACGGGATGCTCAAGGCGAAAGGGGTGCCGGCCCGGCTCGTCTACTTCCCCGACGAGAACCACTGGGTTTTGACGGCGCAGAACTCGATCTGCTGGTACGGCGAGTTCCACGCCTGGCTCGAGCGCTGGATCGGCGCGGGACCGGGCGGGGAGGGAAGATCATGAAGAACGTTCTCCAGGGATGCCTGATGCTTCTGGCGACGCCGGCCTTCGCCGCCGCGCTTCTCGCCGTCCTCATGCCGGAGGAGGCGGGCGCCTTCGACCGGGTGACCGGCCGCATGGACGCCTCCCGCTCGGCGGTGATCGCCCGCCACGGGATGGTCTGCGCCGCGCAGCCGCTGGCCGTCCAGATCGGCGTCGACATCCTCCAGAAGGGCGGGAGCGCCGTCGACGCGGCGATCGCGGTGAACGCGGCCCTCGGTCTCATGGAGCCGGTGGCGAACGGCGTGGGGGGCGACCTCTTCGCAATCGTCTGGGATGCGGAGTCGAAGCGCCTCTACGGCCTCAACGCGAGCGGCCGCGCCCCGCGGCTCCTCACGATCGACGAGGTGAGGAAACGGGGATACGACGAGTACATCCCCTACACCGGCGTTCTTCCGCAGACCGTTCCCGGCTGCGTCGACGGCTGGTTCGAGCTGCACAAGCGCTTCGGCCGTCTTTCGATGGAGGAGATCCTCGCCCCGGCGATCCGTTACGCGGAGGAGGGCTTCCCCGTCACCGAGGTGATCGCCCACTACTGGGAGCTCGGCGGACGGCGACTGCAGGGCGAGCCGAACTTCGCCGCCACCTATCTCCCCGGCGGCCGCGCGCCGCGGACGGGGGAGATATTCAGCAATCCGGACCTCGCCCGCACCCTCCGCCTGATCGCCGCCGGCGGGCGCGACGCCTTCTACCGCGGAAAGATCGCCCAAACGATCGACGCCTTCATGAAGCGGATCGGCGGGTACATCCGGCTCGACGACCTCGCCGCGCACGCGTCGACCTGGGTCGAGCCCGTCTCGACCTCGTACCGCGGCTGGGACGTGTGGGAGCTTCCCCCGAACGGCCAGGGGATCGCCGCCCTCCAGATGCTGAACGTCCTCGAGGGCTACGATCTCGCGGCGATGGGTCCCGAGAGCGCCGACTGGCTCCATGTCCTCGTCGAGGCGAAGAAGCTCGCCTTCGAGGACCGCGCCCGTTTCTACGCAGATCCCGATTTCGTCGACATCCCCGTCGGCAGACTGATCTCGAAGGAATACGCGGCGGAGCGCCGCGCACTGATCGACCCCGGCCGGGCGGCGCGCGAGTACGAGCCGGGCGACGTCCGCCTCGAGAGCGGCGAGACGACCTACCTCTGCGTCGCCGACGCCGACCGCAACTTCGTCTCCCTCATCCAGAGCAACTACGCGGGATTCGGCTCGGGGCCCGTCCCCGACGGCCTCGGCTTCTGCATCCAGGACCGCGGCGCCCTCTTCAATCTCGACCCGGCGCATCCCAACGCCCTCCAGCCGGGCAAGCGCCCCTTCCACACGATCATCCCCGCGATGGTCACGCGCGACGGCGGGCCCGTCTTCGCCTTCGGGGTGATGGGTGGCTCGATGCAGCCGCAGGGGCATGTACAGATCCTCTGCAACATCATCGACTTCGGGATGGGGATCCAGGAGGCGGGGGACTACCCGCGGATCAGGCACATCGGCTCCTCGCAGCCGACCGGGCAGGTCATGCGCGACGGCGGCCGCGTGGCCGTCGAGGCGGGCGTGCTTCCCGAGCTCGTCCGCGCCCTCGTCGACCGCGGGCACGCCGTGGTGCGCGAGAGCGGCGGGTTCGGCGGCTACCAGGGGATCTGGTGGGACCGCGAGCGGGACGTCCTCGTCGGCGGCACGGAGAGCCGCAAGGACGGCTGCGCGGCGGGGTACTGATTTCTCCGCGGCAAAACAGGGGGGACGGGCCGCATTATGGCTTGCATCTGATAAGACAAATGGGCATATTCGACGTGTGAGCGTTCCTGAGGGACGGCGGACATGTCCGCCGTCGCGTGCGAGACCCCCCCGATCGACCGCGCTTTCGATATTTCCCTTTGACGATAGATGCCACGGGTACGGCCGTTCCCGGAATCGGAACGATTCCCGCCGTGCCCGCGCGGGTCGTTGCAAGGAGGGGTGTCATGTCGAATCGTTTCGCGTTCATGATCGTTCTCGCGGTCTTCGCGGTCTGTTCCGCCGCCTCGCCCGCGGAGGCGTTCGTCGTCGACGGCCTGCCCGTCTGCGACGCCGCCGGCAGCCAGGATCAGCACCGCGCCGTCAGCGACAACGGGGGCAACACGATCGTCGTCTGGCGTGACGGCCGGAACACGTCGACCGGGTACGACATCTACGCGCAGAAGATCGACGGGGACGGGAACGCGCTGTGGACGGCCGGGGGCGTGCCGGTCTGCACGGCGGCCCGCGACCAGGACCTGCCCAGGATCGCCCTGTCGAGCGACGGAGGAGTCGTCATCGTCTGGCGCGACCGGCGGGCGCTCGAACTCGACATCTACGCGCAGAAGATCAGTCTGTTCGGGTTCCCGATGTGGGGGGCGAACGGCGTTCCCGTCTGCGCCGCTGCAGGCGACCAGGAGTGCCCGTACCTGGCGGCCGATCCCGCGGGTGGCGCTTTCGTCGCCTGGGAGGACGGGCGCGGCGACGACCGGCAGATCTACGTCCAGCGCGTCGGCGCGAACGGCTCGCCTCGCTGGGCGGCCGACGGCGTGCTCCCGCTGCCCCTTGAAGGGCAGGATTGCCGTCGTCCCCGCATCGTCGGCTCGCTCTCCTCGGGGGCGATCGTAACGTTCTCCACCGACTCGGGCGCATACGGCTCGATGATCCTCGCGGTCTCGATCGATGGCGACGGCGCACGGCAGGTCGATACGCCGATCGTCCACATGTTCGCGAACGGGATGACCTACGAGGCCGCTTCCGACGGGGAGGGAGGTCTCATCACCGTCTGGCAGGATTCGAGGCACGGCGGAAGCGACCTGTACGCGGGGCGTATTCTCGCAAGCTGCGTCGGCAGCTGGGAGGCGGCCGTCTGCACGGCGGCCGGGACCGAGGTCTCCCCGCGGATCGTCTCCGACCGCGCGGGAGGCGCGATCGTCGCCTGGCAGGACGCCCGTGACGGCAATGCCGTCTATGCGCAGCGGCTGTACGCGGGCGGCGGCGTCTGGCGGGCGAACGGCGTCAGGGTCTGCTCGAACGCAGCGGACCAGTACAGCCCGGCCGTGTGCGCGACGTCCGCGGGGGATTTCGTGGTGGCCTGGTTCGATAACCGGAACGGCGACGGCGACATCTTCGCGCAGAGTCTCGACGGATACGGGTACGTCCGGTGGTCGCCGCTCGGCGTTCCCGTCTGCCTGGCCTCGGGCAACCAGCTCGACCCCGGGATCGTGCAGGGAAGCAGCGGTTCGGCCGTCGTCGTGTGGCGGGATTTCCGGGAGAACGCGGAGATCTGCGATCTCTACTCGGTGAGGATCGACGAGTCCGGAGACCCGGTGGCCGCCTTCCTCGAGGGCTTCAGCGCCGCGCCCGGCGGCGGAGGGATCGAGATCTCGTGGACCCTCTCCGAGCGGATCGATGGCGCCGCCTTCGTCGTCCGGCGGGTGACCGGCGACGCGGGAGACTGGGCGGCGATTCCCGATGCGACGATAGGCCTCGATGACAGGACGTACCGCCTCGTCGACACGTCCTGCGAGCCGGGGCGCTCCTACCGCTACGGCGTCGAAATCGTCGAAGACGGATCGGCGCGGGTCCTCTTCGAGACCGGCGCCGTCGCCATGCCCGCCGCGATCCTCGCGCTCGGGCAGAACGCGCCCAACCCCTTCAACCCGGCGACGACGATCTTCTATTCGTTGCCCGATCGCATGCCGGTGGCGCTCGACGTCTACGACGCCGCAGGCAGGCTCGTCGTCCGTCTCGTCGATGGCGTCGAGCCGGCAGGAAAACGGTCGGTCGTCTGGACGGGGATGAACGCCGCGGGCATTCCCGTGCCCTCGGGCGTCTACTTCTACCGCCTCTCGGCGGGCAAGAACCGTATCTCGAGGAAGATGGTCCTCATGCGGTGATTCCCTTTTCGCCGGGACGCGGAACGGCCGGCGGCGCCGAGGGCGCCGCCGGCCGCCGAAGCGAAGCGACCGAAGCTTCGACTCACCTGATGACGAGCATCTTTCTCGTTTCCGAGATCGATCCCATCTTCAGTCGATAGAAGTAGACGCCCGAGGGGATGCCGTTCGCCTCGAAAAGGACATCGTGGCCGCCGACCGGCAGGAAACCGTCGACGAGGGTCGCCACGGTGCGTCCGGCGACGTCGTAGATTCTGAGCTGCACCCGCCCGGCGGCGGCGAGCTCGAAGTGGATCGTCGTCGTCGGGTTGAAGGGGTTCGGCCGGTTCTGGGCGAGGGCGATCCGTCCTCCCGCCGCCGGGCGGGAAGGCCCGATCGGGCCGTCGGTCGGCGGCGCCGCGGGCGGAAGCTCGATCACCGTGCCGTCCGGCAATGCGGCGAAGAGCCCGAAACCGGGGCCGTCGCCGTTCGCCGCCGGGTCGAGGAAGCCGCTGGCGAAGACGGCCGCGGCGCCGCCGCCGAGACCGGAAAGATCGGCGAGGAAACTCGCCACGATCACGGTATCGGTCAGCCCCGGCGTGATGTCGAGGACGTAGGAGGCGGGACCGACCGTGAGGTAATCGGTGATGTCGCCGTATGCCGCGTCATCGACGAGACGGCCGACGTCGCGGGCGTACACGTCGACGGTGGGCGCGTCGGTCGAGCCGTGCAAAACGAAGAAGTCGACCTGCGCCGGATCGGCGGCCGCCTCGCGCGCCTCTTCCTTCACGAAGAGGATGAAGCCGGTCTCGCGCCCATCGGGATTCGCGGCGAAGGCGGCCGGATCGAGCACGCCGTTCGCGACGGCGATGTAGGCGCCTAGCGCGCGCAAACTGACGTCGAAGGTGGCGATCGCATCGCCCGCCGTCGTGCTCGTCGGGGGCGCCACGCCGATCGCGAGGGGCACCTCGCCCGGCACGTCGACGAAGGGCGTCGCCGTGCGGAAGGCGAAATCGTCGAGAAGCAGCGCGCCGTTCACCCAGACGTCCACCGTATCCGCGCCCGAATCGGCGGCGTTGTGTATCACCTGGAGCCTGGCGAGGGAGGCCGGCAACTCGATCACCGTTCCGTCCGGCAGGGCGGCGAAGAGACCGAAGCCGGGGCCGCCGCCGTTCGCGGACGGGTCGAAGAACCCGCTGGCGAAGACGACCGCCGCGCCGCCGCCGAGGCCGCCGAGATCGGCGATGTAGCTCGCAACGACGGGGGTGTCCGATCCCCCCGGCGTGATGTTGACGACGTATGTCTGTGCGTTGACCTCGAGGTAGCCGGTCATGTCGCCGTAGGCGGCGTCGTCGACGAGACGGCCGACGTCGCGTGCGTAGACGTCCACGGTGGGTGCGTCGGTCGAGCCGTGCAGGACGAAGAGATCGACCATCGCCGCGCAGGAGGCCGCCTCGCGCGCGCCGGCCTTGACGAAGAGGGTGAAACCCGTCTCGCGGCCGTCGGGGTTGGCGGCGAAGGCGGCAGGGTCGAGCACGCCGTTCGCGACGGCCACGTACGAGGTCCACGGATCGAGCGTGACGTCGAACGTGGCGATGGCATCGCCGGCGCACATGCTCGTCGGCGGCGCCACGCCGATCGAGAGGGGCACCTCTGCTGGCACGACGACGAAGGGCGTCGCCGTGCGGAAGGCGAAGTCGTCGAGGAGCAGCGCGCCGTTCACCCACACGTCGACCAGGCCGGCCGCCGGGTCGGCGGCGTTGTGGACGACCTGGAGGCGCGCCAGCTTCGGCGGCAGGGTGCCGCGAAGGGTGATCTGTCCGCGGATCTCGCCGCCCGGGTGCCCGTCGGTGTGGACGTTGACGTAGGCGTTCCCCGCCTCGATCTCCTCGATGAGGCGGTGGAGGGGCTCGCCCGCGAGCCGGCCGCCGAGATCGGCGGCCGTGATGACGCCGCGCGCGACATTGCCGTTGATCCGTCCGCCCCCGGAGGGCATCGGGCCGTAGAGCGTGACGACCGGCAGGCCGTTCTCGCCCTTCATGCCGAGGTGGATGTGAGCCGCCGTCACGTTCTCGATCGAGTTCAGGACGAGATGGTAACAGAGCTCTTCCCAGTTCGCGTCGAGGTGGGCGACGAAGTTGCCGTGCGCCTTCGTCGAGACCGGCGGCACCTCCTCGTAGCCGCGGATTTTCGCCTTGAAGACGTGATCGTACTTCTCGCAGTAGCACTCGCAGTCGTGACCGTCATCGCCGGCGCGAGCCGGCGCCGACGGCAAAACGACGAGCGCGGCGAAAAGCAATACGACGATGGAATATCCCCGCATGTCGTTCCCCCTTGGTGGAAAATGGAACCAATCGACTTTTCATTGATTTATGCTCGAATACGATAATCATTATAAACTGTATCGGCATGGGTGTAAACCCCTAATGTTTACTGTACGAGTCGGAAATATGTGGGGATTGAGATATCGCACGAGCCGCCTATATCTGTAGTATATGTCGAAACGGCCGATCGGCACAGGGGCGCGGCGCGGAATTCCCGCCGCGGCGCAAAAGGAGAGAACGGATGGGAAAGAAACGGATCGACGAGAACGCCTTCCTCTACCCGATGCCGATGACGATCGTCGGCGCCATGGTGGAAAAGCGGCCGAACTTCCTCGCCGTCGCCTGGGCGGCGCGCGTGAACCATCGTCCGCCGATGATCGGCGTGGCGCTCAGCGGGGGGAAATTCACCGCAACCGGGATCGCGGCCAACGGCGCCTTCAGCGTCAACGTGCCCGGCGCGGACCTCGTCGAGGCGACCGACTGGGTGGGGACCGTTTCGGGCAGGCAGGTGGACAAGTCGGCCGCCTTCCGGCTCTTCTACGGCGACATGCCGTCGGCGCCGATGATCGAGGGGTGCCCGCTCGCGATGGAATGCCGGCTCGTCCGGACAGTCGACCTGCCGTCGAACACCCTCTTCATCGGCGAGATCGTGGCCGCATGGTGCGACGAGGAGGCGATGACCGGCGGCGCGCCCGACGTGGCGAAGATGCGGCCCTTCACCCTGACGATGCCCGACAACGGCTACTGGAGCGTCGGCGAACGGATCGCCACGGCCTGGTCGGCGGGAAAGGATTTCGGGAAACGATGATCGCCCTCACGCGCCCGGTGAGCGATTCGATCGCGCGCTGCGAGCTCACCCATCTCGCGCGAGAGCCGATCGACCTCGGCCGCGCCCGCCGGCAGCACGCCGCCTACGAGCGTCTGCTCGAGGCGCTCGGCTGCCGTCTCGTCCGGCTGCCCGCCGAGCCGGAGATGCCCGACGCCGTCTTCGTCGAGGACGCGGCGGTCGTCGTCGACGAGGTGGCGGTGATCTCGCGTCCGGGGGCCGAAGCGAGGCGCCGGGAGACGGCGAGCGTCGCCGCGGCGCTCGGGCGGCTGCGCCACGTCGAGCGGATCGAGGCCCCCGCCACCCTCGACGGGGGGGATGTCCTTCGCGCGGGAAGACGGATCTGGGTGGGGCGTTCGGGTCGGACGAACGAGGCGGGGATCGAGCGACTGGCGGCGCTCCTCGCGCCCCACGGTTACACGGTGACCGGCGTGCCCGTCACGGGCTGTCTCCACCTCAAGTCGGCCGTCACCGCCCTCGGCGGCCGGCGGCTTCTCGTCAACCGCGCGTGGGCGCCGGCGGAGGCCTTCGACGGATTCGAGCTCGTCGACGTCGACCCGGGCGAACCCTTCGCGGCGAACGCCCTCAGCGTGGGCGGGCCCGTCGTCTATTCGTCGGCCTTTCCGAAGACGCGCCGCCGGCTCGAGCGGGCGGGGATCGACGTGCAAACAGTCGAGCTCGACGAGCTGGCGAAGGCCGAGGGGGCCGTCACCTGCTGCAGCATCCTCGTCGACACGGACGACGCCGGGCGGCCGGTTCCGCGCGGGGGTCACTCCCGGCAGACGAGCCGCTCGGGATAGACGGCGATGATCTCGAGGATGTTGAGGGGGATCGCCTCCTTCAGGAAATCCGTGTTTCCGAACGAGGACCGCACGAGCGCCCGGTTCATCTCCGTGGTGAAGGGAGCGAGAGCGCCCGCCACGTCTCCCTCGCCGGGGGCGTCGAGCTCGATCCCGGAAACCGGCGAGGCGCAGGAGAAGTCGAGCGCCGCGAGCGAAATCGACCGCTCGGCCGGGTTGACGTGCGTCCGGTAGACGATCCGCCGCGCGGCGATGTCGTAGACGATCCGCCAGTGGGTCCATGGGCCGGCGCAGACCGTGTCGAGCACGGCGAAGGCCTCCGCGAACATCTCTTCTGGCCGCTCGGCGTCGAGACGAACGGCGGCCTCGGCGGCCGTGGCGAACCGCCCGAGCGAGTTCGCCTCGTCGGCGTCGTTCATCCCCGTCGTGTCGGCCCCGGACGCGAGAAAGGCGGCGCTTTTTTCGTAGACGCTGTTCGCCATGGCGGCATACGCCAGGCTGTCGCCGGCATGGATCACGAGTTCCCCGTCGATGTACTCGATCGCCGCCGCCTCGCCTTCCGCGTCGCAGACGAGATAGTGGATCCTCGCGGGGGAGTCGGGATTGATCCTGAGCCCGGGAGCCGCGGCGAGCACCTCGGCCGTCGTCGCGCAGGAATCGAGCATGAACTGGATCCGCTGGAGGTTGTTGACGCCGGGCCGAGCGTCGGGGCCGGGGTAGATTGTCGATTCGAGCCACATGTTCTCCACGACGAGCCCCGCCTCGTTCATCCCGCCCATCGGCTGCTCGCGCCCGTAGAGGTTGAAGGTGACGCTTCCGTACCGGGCAGTCCACCGCGCCCGATTTCCCATCGTCAGGGCGACCTTCTCGAGGCCGCGCGGGTTGACGAGGAGCGTGCCCCCGCCGAACATGTAGTCGAAATTCCTGGCGAAAACGGGGCCGTTTGCGCCCCGGAAGACGAA
Source organism: Candidatus Krumholzibacteriota bacterium (assembly GCA_016931295.1). Lineage (NCBI taxonomy): Bacteria > Candidatus Krumholzibacteriota > Candidatus Krumholzibacteriota bacterium. Next base: position 48,369 of record JAFGEZ010000038.1, on the reverse strand, counting down.
TGACGTGCAGGCTCGCGTCCTGCACGAGCCTGCGAGGAGGAGCACCGCCGCGACCGCGAAGAGGATCGTGTTCCGTTTCATGCGTTCTCCTTTCAATGGACTGATGAATGATAGCGCCGGAGAACGCGCGCCGTACAGGGAAAAGGGGGCGTTCAGCCGGCCGCGACGGGGAAGACGATCCGGCAGCGGGCGCCCCGGCCCGGGGGGGGATCGACGAAGCCGATCGAGCCGCCGGCGCGCTCGATTGCGCGGCGCGCGATGGCGAGCCCGAGGCCGGTGCCGCCCGCCGACTCCGCCCGTCCCTTGTCGATACGGTAGAAGCGATCGAAGACGCGCTCGCGCTCGGCGGGAACGATCCCCGGGCCGTCGTCGGTCACCTCGATGACGGCCGAGCCTCGCCCGGCGGCGAGTTGCACGTCGATCCGCCCGCCCGGCGGCGTGTAGCGGATCGCGTTGTGGATGACGTTCGTCGCGGCCAGCTCGGCGTCGCGTCGGTCGACCTGGACGACCACACCGGCTGCGAGGTCGAGTTCGAGGGCCTGTTCCTTTTCCTCGGCGAGCACGCGCAGCTCTTCGGCCGTCTCCAGGACGAGCGCCGAGAGATCGATCCGGCCGCCTGCCGGCGCCGGTTCCGCGTCGCCGCGCGCGAGGAGGAGCAGGTCGTCGACGAGGCGAGTCAGTTGCTCGGTCTCCTCGAGGATGGAGCCGATCACCTCGCGGTATCCTTCCGCGTCGAGCGCCCCGCCGAGGGCCACCTCGCCCGTGGAGCGGATCGAGGTGAGCGGCGTGCGCAGCTCGTGCGATGCGTCCGCCGTGAAGCGCTTGAGTCTTTCGAACGATCCCTCGAGCCGGGCGAGGGTCTCGTTGAAGACGACGGCGAGACCCCCGATCTCGTCGCCGGGATCGTGCACGGGAAGGCGCTCGCTCAGCCGGTCGGCGCTGATCGCGCGCGCCGTGCGGGTTATCGCGGCCACCGGGGCGAGGGCGCGCCCGGAAAGAAAGTATCCGGCGGCGAGGGCAAGGACGAGCGCGACGGGAAGGACGGCGAAAAGGACGAGCCGGAGCGTGCGGAGGCTTTCGGCGGCCGCCGTGGCCTCGACCGCGCAGACAAGCGAGAGATCCGGTCCCGCCTTCCCGCGGCGCAGGAGGAAGAGCCGTCCGTCGCCGGGCGCGATCTCCCCGTAATCGCCATCGAACGAGGGGAGGGGATCGAGACGGAGCCGGTTCCACGCCTCGGTGCGGTAGACGATCTCGCTGTCCTGGACGATCCGGAAGAGGACATCGTGGCCGAGGTGCGAGACGTCGCCCAGGTCGCCGCCCGAGCGCCCGATGACCGTGCGCACCGTGTTGTATCCCGCGTCGAGACGATCCCGCACGTTCGTCTCGAGCCGGTCGCCGACGAAGAGGTAGACGGCGATCGCGGCGATCGCGAGGATCACGACGAGCACGGCCGCGTTGAGCAGGGTGAGTTGCAGGCGTATGCCGGGCCGTCGCGCGATCGTCATTCCCCGTTCTCCTCGCCGAGCGTGAAGCCGACGCCGCGGATCGTGCGCAGGAGCTTGCGCTCGAAGGGCGCGTCGATCTTGCGGCGCAGCCTGGCCACGTGCACGTCGATCACGTTGTCGAGCGGCGTGGCACGCTCCTCGACCTTCCAGACGTCGTGGGCGAGCATCTCGCGCGAGACGACGTGGCCCCGGTTGCGGAGGAGGTACTCGAGCAGCTCGAACTCGCGCGCCGTCAGGGGGATGTCCACGCCCCCGCGGCTGACCTTGCGCGTGACGCGGTCGAGTACGAGGTCGGCCACCTGGTGGCGGAGCGCTCCGTCCGGACGGCCGCGCCTCGTGAGCGCGCGGATGCGCGCGAGGAGCTCGGAGAAGGCGAAGGGTTTCACGAGGTAGTCGTCGGCGCCCCCGTCGAGGCCGCGCACGCGGTCGTCGACGGCGTCTCGGGCCGTCAGGATCAAAACGGGCGTCTCGTTGCCGGTCTCGCGGAGCGCGGCGAGGATCTCGAAGCCGTTTCGGCCGGGGAGCATCAGGTCGAGCAGAACGAGATCGAAGGCGCGGGTCGTCGCGAGGAAGTACCCCTCCTCGCCGGTCGCGGCCGCCGTCACCACGTAGTGCTCCGCCTCGAGGCCCGTGCGCAGGGCCCGCGCCACCTTCGGCTCGTCCTCGATGACCAGGATGTGCATCGTCTCCTCCCCTCGGTCGGCGGCCCGGACATCCTATCACGACCGGCCGGCGCCGCCAAGCGCCCGGCCGGGTCAGCGATTTCGCCGCCGGACGCTCACCGAGATCCCCGCCGGGCTCGTCCGGTGGATGACCGTCTCGAAATCGGGGTCGTTTTTGACCGCGTCGAGAAACTCCTCCATGTCGCTTTCATGCGCGGTCACGTTGTGCGCCGCGATGGCGCCGCCGGGGCGGATTCGTTCGCGGAGCAGCCGGTAGTAGCGGATGTAGTCCGGTTTCCATGCGTCTATGAAGACGAAGTCGAACAAGCCCTCGATCCTTCCGATCTCCGCGAAGGCGTCGGCCGTGCGGGCGTCGATCGCGTCGCCGAGGCCCGCACGGTCGAAATTCTCCGCCGCCTCGGCGGCCCGCAGGGGCTCGTACTCGATCGTGATCACGCGGCCGCCCGTCTCGCGGAAGGCGAGGCCGAGCCAGAGCGTCGAGTAGCCGTTCGACGTGCCTATCTCGAGCCCGCGGCGATAACCGTTGCGGCGGACGAGATCGTAGAGGAAGCGTCCGTCCTCGGCCGGTACGTTCATCCCGCCGTGGCGGAAGGAGAGATGCCGGAGCATGGGAAGGACCGCCGGGTCGTTTATCCCCTCGAAGAGCCCTTCCGGCCCGTCTGCCCGTTCGGGGATGGCGAATTGGACGCCGCCCGTGTCCACGTTGTGCTCGATCTGGAGGAATTCGTACGCGCTGTAGCCGTTTCCCCGGTCGGACCGGATCCGGTGCGGGATCGTCACCTCGTCGACGGCCGCGTAGTCGAGGAGCAGATGCTCGTCGACGCCGGAGAGGAGACCCGTTCCGTCGTCGAACCAGAGCGTCCGGCGGCGGTCGCCGTCGCGGGACTCCACGGCGATCGCGAGCGTTGCCCCGCGGCGCTCGACGCCCGTGAAAACCATGCCGGGAAAGAACCGGTTTATGTGGAGGGGGCCCCGCGGATCGAGGACGAACGCGATGAGGCCGCGCCGCACCCGGTCGTCGTAGCGGATGTCCGTTCCCGACTGGCGCCAGCCGGTGACGCCGTCGGCGCCGAGACGCTGGATCTCGCCGTTTCCGCGGACCTCGATCATCCAGCGGTCCTGCGACACGCTCCATCCCTCGAGCGGACAGGTGTCGCGGGGGACATCCGCGTAGGGGAGGTCGTAGAGGTACCGCCCGGCGACGGCGCGCGAGTTTAGTTGCCCGATCGCCTCGCGGCCGCCCGCCGCCTCGATATAGCGGGCGAGGACGCGCTCGAGCGCCGGCGACTCCTCCCACGCGGCGATCCGTTCGCCCCCGATCTCGACCGACATCGGCGGCCACCGGTCGGCCCCGGGAGGCGTCTGTATCTCTATCCGCGCCTCGGCCCTGCCGATTTCCGCGTGGAGCACGTCCCGCGCGACGATGCGGTTGTTCATGGAGACGACCGCCTCGCGCCCCTCGGTCTCCGGGGCGCCGATCGCGACGACGACGCACCGTCCCTCGCGCACCTCCCGGAAGACGCGGCAGAGGATGGGGGGAGAGGGACGTTCGGCGAGGCGGACGGCGTGCATCTTCGACGGGTCATCGGGGGCGGCGTAGCTCGGGAACCACGCCACCCGCAGCGATCCGTCGCCGTCCTCGTCGTTGGCCACGAGCTGGAGCGCGGCGACGAGCCCCGCGCGCGGCTCGACGCCGAGGTTCTCCCAGGGCAGGAGCGCCTCGATCGTGTATCCGCCCTCGCCTACCTTTGCCTCGCACGGGGGGTCGACGAGCGGCGCACGGCCGTGGCGTGCCTCGCGATGGTCGTAGAGACGCGTCCGGACCGCCGTTCGGGCGGGATCGGCCCCGGAGGCGGCGACGAGCTGGTAGCGGTTGGCGTGTCCGACCGCCTCGGCGATGAAGATCTCGATGCAGTCCGATCGCCAGAGCCGGTCGGTGTCGGCGTTCTCGCGGGGCTCGTCGTCCGTCACCTCGGCGAGTACGAGGAGCCCCCGCTCGTTCCAGCCGACGCGGAACAGGACGTCGAAATCGGCGGGGGGCGGAATCGCGCCGTCAGGCGCGGCGAGGACGGCGACGCGGAAGCCCGCGCCGCGCCAGTCGGCCGCATCGCCGTCGATGTCGATCCCCTCGATAGGCGGGATGTCGAATGGTTCGTCGAACCCGAACTCGGCCGCCGCGCAGTCGGCAGGCGCCACGAGGCAGACGAGGGCGGTCGCCAGTCCGGCGAGGGCGGCGAGCGCGAATAGCGAGGCGATTATCGCCGCCGCCACGATCGCCGCAACGGCCGAAACCGGAATGAACGTCGTCGTGCATCTCATCGGATTCCTCCCGTGTTTCACCTTCGATGACAGTGTACGCGCCGCGCGGGCGCCGCGCCACTGAACGATTCCTGACTTTCCCGTCAGTCGCCGGCGGCATTTCCGGTGGAACACCGGCCCCGGCTCGTCGTAGTATATGGCAGGCCGCCGCCTCGCGGAGGCGATCGGGAGCTGGCGCACCCGTCACCGGGGCCGTTACGGCCCGCCCGTCCGGACAGGGGATGCCGAAGAGGCCGGGAGTCGCTGGATGTTCTCGTACACGCTCAAGCTCTTCCTCAGGAATTTCCGCCGCAACATCGTGATCAACTCGCTGAACCTGCTGGGGCTGGCCGCCGCCATGGCTGCCTGCATGATGATCATCATCTATCTCGATCACGAGAACAGCTATGACGCCTCGATGCCGAACGTCGACCGCGTCGTCCGCGTCAACACCGACCTGAAGGTGGGGGAGGGGCAGGAGATCCGCCTGGCCACGGCCTCCTGGCCGGTGGCCGCCGGACTCGCCGAGGAGATCGGCGCGGTGGAGAGCTTCGTGCGCCTGCGTCTCTCGACCGGCGAGCGGCCCGTCTTCGTCGGCGAAAAGATCTTCCTCGAGAGGGATCTCGCGTGGGCCGACTCCACCTTCTTCCGCGTCCTCGGCGCACGACTCCTCCTCGGCGACCCTGCGACGGCTCTCGCCGCGCCGATGATGGCCACGATCGCCGAATCGACCGCGCGGCGCTTCTTCGGCGACGCCGATCCGATCGGCCGCGAGATCAGGCTGTCGCGAAACCGCTCGTACACGGTCACCGGCGTCTACGCCGACATGGCAGGGCCCTCGCATCTGCCCTCCTTCTCCCTCGTCTGCTCCATCGCGTCGCTCGATATCGAGGGGGGCGAGTACTGGGTGGGCCGGTCGATGTACGCCAGCTACCTGCTCCTCCTGCCGGGCGCCGATGCGGCGGCGGTCCAGCCTCTCGCAGACGCGGTCTTCGATGCGCACGCCGCGGAGCTGATGAAGCTGCTCGACGCGGAGAGCAGCATCCACCTGCAGCCCGTCCGCGAGATACACTTCGACACGGGCTTCGATTTCGCCGGCGGCTTCACACCGCCCGTGCCGCGGCGGAAGCTCCTCGTCTTCGCTCTCCTCGCCGTCTTCATCGTCGTCGTCGCGGCGGTGAGTTTCGTCAACATGGCGACGGCGCGAAGCGGCGACCGCGCCCGGCAGGTGGGGATCTCGAAGGCGGTCGGGGCGTCGCGGCTGCAGCTGGCCGCCCAGTTCGTCGGCGAGTTCATCATCATCGCCCTCGTCGCCGCGGCCGTCGCCTTTCTCCTGGTGGAGGCGCTGCTGCCTTTCTTCGCCGATTTCACCGGGCGCGAGCTCACCGCCGACTTCGACGCCAGACCGTGGCTGCCCGCCTCGTTCGTGGGGCTCGCCCTCCTCGTCGGCGTCCTGGCGGGCCTCTACCCGGCAGCCTATCTCACGTCCTTCCTGCCGCGGCAGGTGATCCACGAGCGGCTCTTCGCCTCGACGCGGCGTTCCCGGCTCCGGCCCGCGCTCATCACCTTCCAGTTCGCCGTGACGATCGGCCTCATCCTCTGCACGCTGACCGTGGCGAACCAGGTCGAGTACATGAACGGCCGCGATCCGGGATTCGACCGCGAGCAGCTGATCGCCCTGTCCGTCGGGCCGGAGATGACACGGGACGACTGCGAGACCTTCCGGCGGGAGGCCATCCGGCATCCCGGCATCGTCGCCGGCACCTGCTCGTCGCACCTGCCGACGACCGGGCACATGGAGTTCACCTACGAGGTGCCCGAGCCGGAGGCGGCCGACATGCTGATGACGCGGATGTTCGCCGTCGACGGCCGGTTCATCGAGACGATGGGGATGGAACTCGTCGCCGGGCGCAACTTCGACGAGAACGACCGGGGGAGATACCTGGGGCCGGTCATCCTCAACGAGACGGCAGTGCGCGAGCTGGGCTACGAGGATCCGGTCGGCAGGCGACTCGACGCCGATCCCTCGCACGGGGATGAAAACAGCCATCCGGTGACGATCGTCGGGGTCGTCAGGGACATCAACTTCGAGTCACTGCACCACGGGATCGAGCCGATGGCGCTCGTCCCGGACGAGGGGCGCCCCGCGCAGATCGCCTTCCGGCTGCACCCCGAGCGGGTGGAGGACGCGATCGCCCATCTGCGCGAAACGTGGCGGGAGCGGTTCCCCCGCGCGCCCTTCCGCTACATCTTCCTCGACGACAACTTCGCGCGCATGTACGACGCGGAGATCCGGCTCGGCGGGATGTTCACCTTCTTCACGGGGCTCGCCCTCGTCATCTCCGTTCTCGGGCTCGTCGCCCTCGTCGCCTACTCGGCGGAGCGCCGCATGCGCGAGATCAGCATCCGGAAGGTGATGGGGGCCTCGATGCGCGACCTCTTCTCGCTCCTCTCGGGCGAGTACGTGCGGCTCGTGCTCGTTGCCAACGTGGTCGCATGGCCGGTCGCGTGGTGGGGGATGCGGCGATGGGCCGAGTCCTTCGCCTACCGGGCGCCCTTCCCCTGGTGGCTCTACCCCGGCGCGGCTGCCGGCGCCCTCCTCGTCGCCCTCGCGACAGCGGGGATCTACACGCTGCGGGCCGTCCACGCCTCGCCGGCCGACACGCTCCGGACTGAATAGGGAGACCCGCCGCGCCTTATCCGGTGTACGTTCCGGGGGGAATGACGCCGCCGCATCTGACCCTGGCGGCCTCGATCAGCCGCCGGGCGTCGGCCCAGCGATCGAAGACGGACCGGGGAAGTTTCGGCGCGCGTTTGCGGAAGAAGGCCTCGGCGCGCTCGATCTTGGCCAGCCAGGCGTCGCAGCGGAACGAGAACTGGTACTCGTAATCTTCCTGCCCGTAGGGCTTCCCGAGGAGCTCGTCGAAGAGGACGCGCAGGTCCTCGTAGACGGGGATGAATCCCGTCGGCGTCCGCAGCGCGTCGTACTCGCCGTGCACGCGCCCTTCCGCCCAGTGCAGCCAGACCCGTTTGGCGAGCTTACACGAGCAGAAGGCCCCGTCGGCGCCGCGCAGGAAGTAGTTCATCGCGAAGATCCGCGGCGGATCGGCGATTTCCTGTCCGAACGCGATGTTGTTCCTGACGTAGTCGCCGATCGGATAGGAGATGAAGTCGAGGTTGGCCATCGGCTGCGGCTTCCGCACGCCCTCGGCGCCCAGGGTGGCCGCCGTCGTCTCCGACTCGAGGGTGCAGGCCTTGATGACGATCCCGTCCTCCCAGTCGGGGGATTCCTCGACGGGGACGCTCGTGTCGCCGTCGCGCCCGCCGTAGATGATCCCGCCCACGCGTACGCCCTCGCGGTCGTTCCACGACGGATCGAGGTTCTCGAGGTACTGCATGCGGATCGTGTAGCGGCTGTTCGAGTGCGCGATGGGGATCTCGGCGCCGTTCGCGTCCTTCTTTCCCGGATGCCAACCGGGGCCCGAGTGGTTCTCGCCCGTGTCGGGGGTCTCGACGCCCATCCCGAGCCAGTAGGGGTTGCCGTCGGGGCCGACGAGGACGTTCGAGAAGATCATCTCCCGCTCGGACTGCAGCGTGCGGAAGATCACCGGGTCGTCCTCGGGATTGACGTCGCGTATGATCCCGAAGATCCCCCGCTCGACGTTCACCGCGCGGAACTCGCCGTCGATGTTGCGGAAGTAGGCGATGTCGTCGCCGACGATCGTCTCGCCGGGGAGCATCGCCGTCGACGTCTTGCCGCACGCCGAGGGATAGGCCCCGCAGAAATGGGTGATCCGGCCGGTCCGGTGGTTGCGGCAGCCCATGACGAACATGTGTTCGCAGAGCCAGCCCTCCTGCCCGGATTTCTTGATGGCGAGTCGCATCGCGTGCTTCTTGAGCCCGATCGAGTTGCCGGCGTACTGGTCGTTCATCGAGTAGACCGTCATCGTCACCAGGTCCTGGTAGATGCGGCGCTTCCCGAGGTCGACCGAGCAGCCGCGCTCGTCGAGGCGGCCGGCGCTGTGGAGAAAGCGGAAGAAATCGTTTTTGTCCGCCATCCGCCGGAAATGCTCGAACCCGCGGCGGTAGAGGATGTCCTCCGAATGGCTGACGTAGAAGGAATCGGTGATCTGCGCGCACGCGACGGCGAAGGCGCTCATCGGCGGACCCTCGCAGAAGAGCTTGACGATCGCCTGCTTGCCTCGCATGATCCCGCGCGCGATGCCGCGGATCTCCGCGAGACCCTCGTCGTGCTCGATGCAGTTCAGTCCGGTCATCTCCTCCATCATCCCGCGGGAGACCATGTACCGCGTATTCTCCTTGTCGCGGGCCTGGTCGCCGTAACCGTCGTAGTGGATCGTCTGGCCGTTCCTGGCGAGCGGGCGTTCCTCGCCCATCTCGACTGCCGTGCGGCGGACGTATTCGGCATCCTCGTCGCTGTCGTCGCACAGGTAGACGCTGTCGGGCTCGCAGAGGGCGACGCTCTCGCCCACGAAGTCGTAGAGCTTCGCGTTGCCGAGGGCGACGAGTTTCTCGTAGCCGTCGCCGACCATCTTCCGCTGCAGGAGCTCGCGGTACGTGTCGTTCATCCAGCTCTCCCTGTTCGGGCGTCCGGTGCGGCGGGGCGCGTTCCCCGCGTTCGCCGCCGGCCGTCTCGATCGCGATCGTCGGTCCGGTCCGTTGCCCGCCGCCTTCCCGCAGGGGAGGGATCGGCCGCGGATCGTCAAAACACCGTATGATGCAACGACAGCCGGAGAGAGTCAACATGCGCTGGCGCTCCTCGCGGAAAAATATTCCGATTCATGTATATGAAAGATGTACATACAAGATTTACGAGTGCGTTTTCTCTGTAAATCAGAGATGAAGGATTCTTCTTTCAGCCCTGGTTGCTTGCAATTCGACTTTATCTGTTTTCGCCGGCGCACCTCGCCGGCGCGCGATCGCTCCCGCGCAATATCCGCCGTTGCCCGATCCGCCGGCGATCGTGTCAACGCGCGGCGACGCGGGAGTCGGCGCAACACACAAAACAAGCATTATTATATCAATAAAAATTGACAGTAAACGATGAGATACACCGTAAATAGACGGTTACATAATGTTGTAATTAAATGTGATTGCATTGATTCTGTGCGGTCGTGCGCTGCTTCGCTTGCACATGAAAATATGTAATTGACATCACAGATAATCTGCGGTACGATTGCGCCGGCCCGCGGATTCAGCTCTCACCCCGCCTCGCGGGCCGGCACACATTCACTGTATGAGGCGTCCGCGGCCCCGGAAGGGGCCGGGAAAGGGGGAAGGGATGGTTCGCTCTCGTGTTCTGTTGCTGGTCCTGCCGGTGGCGTGCCTGCTGGCGGCGACCGCGTTCGCGGACATCGAGAAGGACGGCGGCGGCCGGTCGATGCTCGCGGAACCCGATCCGAATTCGACGTTCATGATCGGAAGTCTCACGAATCAGCTGCCGCTCACGACGATCGCCGTGCCAATCTACCTCGACACGGAATCGACGCTCGATTACCTCCAGTGCTACATCGTCTGGCCGGACAGCGCCTTCGAGTTCGATTCGATCACGTGGTCGGCTTTCCTGCCCGATACGGCGACGACGCAGTTCGCCGCGATGGGCGACGACACGATCAAGCTGTGGTTGTCGAACGAGGAGGAGTTCGTTTTGTCGTCAAGCGAGCCTTTCGCGTTCGTCAATCTCGACGTCCTGTGCTTCGGCTACGGCACGACCACGGAGATCGAATTCTACGACGACGACGAGTACAACTACTACACGAGCTCCGGATCCTATTCGCCGGTCCGCTACGGCGGCGAGGTTGGCCTGAAATCCGTCTACGCGACCTGGTACGACATCGAGAACGCGACGGCCCTCCCCGGAGAAGAGAGCGTCGACGTTGTCGTGGTGTATCACCAGAACGTTCCCGGAAAACCGATACAGGTCAAGCTCACCTTCGATTCCTCGTCGCTCGTGTTCGACGAGGTGACTCCCCTGCCGGGGCTTGTCGGCGAAAGCATCTACAGCACCGTCACGGGGGATACGCTCGAACTCCTCTTCTGGCCGACGGATCCGCTCGTCGCCGTCGACGAGGAGATCGAGATCTGCACGATCAGCTTCGACCTGGTGAACGGCGCCGACGACGTTTCGTACACGCTGGCGCCCTTCTACGGTCTCTGGCGGACCGCGTGCGGGAACTACGAGGAAGTCGATTATCTCGTCCCCGGCTGGATCATGGTGCCCGACCACGTCGCCACCGCCGACATCGACGAGGTCGGCTACTACTCGTCGGCGACCGGATATTCGGTGCCGATCGAGATCGACTCGAACATGCCGGTGGACAGCCTCTACCTCGAGGTGGAGTTCCCCAGCGACAGCCTGACGTACGTGGATCTCACCATCGGCGCCGGGTATCCCGCGCCGGACGTGATCACGAACCAGGACTACCCCGACCTGTTGAAATTCAGGTCGGTCGCGAGCTTCGGCATGGATCTCGAGGATCTGCCCGACGACGTGTTCGCCATCAACTTCTCGCGCAACGCCGCCTACCCGGTCGGCACGAAGTTCAAGATCAGGTTCTGGACGGTGAACAAGGTCTGGTTCGACCGGTACGGTGGACTGGGGATGCACGAGGCCGATCTGACGCTGGACGACGGCATGATCACGATCGTTCCAACGCCGCCGCCGCCGTCCTGCCCGGCCCTGTACGTATGGAACGGCGAGACATTCGCCAGGGAGAACACGATCCTTCCGCAGTGCGACGGCCGTACGGTCGAGACGGACGTGACCGACTGGTACCTGATGAACAACGCGGTCGCCGCCGTCGACGGACAGTTGCGTTTCCAGGTCCGCGAGGACGGTCTCGAGACCAGCCGGTTCAGCGATTTCCGCCTCCTGGCGATCGACCATCCCGCCGACCAGGCGATCCAGGTGACGCGGGAGGGAGAGATCATCACGCTCGGCCGCCTGTTCATGATCAAGTCGGCGCGCGATCACAACGGCGAGGACATCAAGCCGCTCCTGGCCGCCCGTGACGGCGTCTATTACGACAGCCGGGAAGACGGCTGGTTCGAGATCGATTTCGGCACCCTTTCGCCGGAGCAGATCCGCCGGTTCGTTTCGACCTCGCAGGAGCCGCGGCCGAAGGAGCCCGATGTGCTGAAGGCCGGCGAGGATGCCCCCGATTCCAAGCTGCGCATCTCGGTGAAGACCGAAGACGGCTGGATTCTCGTCTCGGAGGCCGACTCGCGGGCCGAGAAGACGCTGCAGACGACCCTCGTCGAGAAGCGGCTCCTCTCTCCCGATCGCGATCTCGTGCTCCGCTACTCGTGGGAGGGATGGTACCGGACCGACATGATCGAGTTCCGCGAGGCCGAGGAATGGAAGGGCGTGCCGGTCGAGCCCGTCCTGCTCCGGGCGGAGCACACCGCGCCGTCGGGTCACTGCGACGCCGTCGCCGCCTCTCCGGCCGGCGTGCTCACCTTGTCGCGGGGCGAGGTGATCGACCTCGTCTTCGACGCGAACGAACTCGCGCCGATCTCGCGGGACGTCAGGCGGGAATGGATCTTCGTGTCGACCGGCCGCTACTCGCGGCCCGACGCGGAGGAGACGCCGCGCGGCGTCTTCGCCCTCGACGCGAACGTCCCGAACCCGTTCAATCCGACGACGACGATCGCGTTCAACCTGCCGACCACCTCGCGCGTCGAGATCAAGGTCTACGACGTGCGCGGCGCCCTCGTCAGGACGCTCGTCGCCGGCGTGCGCAACGCCGGCGAGCAGACGGTCCTCTGGGACGGCACGAACGACGCCGGCTCGCGCATGGCGAGCGGCGTCTACTTCTGCCGGATGACCGCGCCGGGGTACGAGCGGACCCGCAAGCTCATCCTGCTCCGCTGATCGCGTTTCGCCTGCGTCAGCGGCTGCAGACGGCCCGGTCGCCCGGAGGCGGCCGGGCCGTGCCTTTTCGGGGTCCGCCGGGATCGCCTGCCCGGCCCCCCGGGTCGGGGCGGGGTTGCATGCCGCGCCCCGACCGTATATCCTCGGTCGCGGCGGTTTTCTCCCCGGCGGGCGGGAAAGGAGGCATCGTGAGCGGCATCGCTGTCATCTCGGACATCCACGGCAACCACCGGGCCCTCGGCGCCGTTTTCGCCGACATCGACCGGCGCGGGATCGGACGGATCGTCAACCTCGGCGACAGCCTCTACGGCCCGCTCGATCCGCGCCGCACGGCGGAGATGCTCCTCGCGCGGCCGATAACGACGGTCCGGGGCAACGAGGACCGGTTGCTCATCGGGGAGGCGGCCGACGCGGACCCGACGGCGCGCCACGTCCGCGGCATGCTGTCCGGCGAGCACCTGCGCTGGCTCGAGTCGCTGCCGGCCGTCGCGCACGTGGAGGGCGGGATCGTCTGCTTCCACGCCTCGCCCGACGCCGACGACGAGTACCTGCTCTGGGACGTGACACCCGCCGGCGCCGTCGAACGCGACGCCGCCGCCGTCGCCTCCCGTCTCGACGGGTACCGCGGGGCGCTCGTCCTCTGCGGGCACGACCACGTGCCGCGGGTGATCGCCTTGTCCGGCGGCACGCTCGTCGTCGATCCCGGATCGGTCGGCTGCCCGGCCTTCGCGGACGCCGAGCCGTACCCGCACGTGATGGAGACCGGCTCGCCGGCAGCCCGCTACGCCGTCCTCCATCAAACGAGGGCGGGATGGGAGGTGGAGCCGGTGAGCGTGCGCTACGACTGCGAGGCCGTCGCCCGCCTCGCCGAGCGCGGCGGGCGCGACGACTGGGCCGCGTGGCTCAGGACGGGACGGACGTCGGCCTGAGAGGCGACACGGGAATTTCCCCTTGTGCCGGCGGCCGTCCGGCGACTACCTTTCCTGCATGTATCTCTATCGTCCAACTCCACAGGCAAGGAGATCCGATATGCGCAACGCGACCAAGGCGCTGCTTTTGGTTCTCGCGACGGGTGTCCTGTTCATCTCCTGCGTCGAGAAGGCGCCCGGGACGATGCAGGAAGGCAATCCCCTGCTCGCCGAATTCGATACGCCCTTCGGCGTGCCGCCCTTCGACCGCATCGAGGAGGCACATTACCCGCCGGCCTTCGAGGCGGGCATGGCCGCCCAGCGGGATGCGATCGCCCTGATCGCGAACGACACCGCCGCCCCCACCTTCGAGAACACCATCGAGGCGCTCGAGCGGAGCGGCGAGCTGCTTTCCCGCGTGGAGAACATCTTCTTCGCGCTCAACTCGGCGAACACCTCGCCGAGGATGCAGGAGATCGCCAGGGAAGCGGCGCCGCTTCTCTCCGATCACCGCGACAACATCAGCCTCGACGCAAAGCTCTTCGAGCGCGTCAAGGCCGTCTATGACATGCGCGGAACGCTCGATCTCGATCCCGAGCAGCACAGGCTCCTCGAGGAGTACTACAAGAACTTCGTGCGCAGCGGGGCCGCCCTCGAAGACGAGCAGAAGGCCGAGCTGCGCGAGATCAACAAGGAGCTCGCCGTCCTCTCGCTGCAGTACGGCGAGAACGTGCTGAAGGAGAACAACGCCTTCGAGCTCGTGATCGACGACGAAGCCGATCTCTCCGGCCTCCCCGACGCCGTCGTCACCGCCGCCGCCGAGGCCGCCGCCGAGCGCGGCCACGAGAACTGCTGGGTCTTCACGCTCCACAAGCCGAGCATGATCCCCTTCCTGCAGTATTCCGACCGCCGCGAACTGCGCGAGAAGATCTACCGCGCCTACACGATGCGCGGCAACAACGACGACGAGTTCGACAACAAGAAGAACGCCGCCCGGATCGCCGCCCTGCGCGTCCGCAAGGCCAACCTGCTCGGCTTCGACTCCTGGGCCGCGTTCATCCTCGACGAGCGGATGGCGAAGACCCCCGAGCGCGTCCACGAGTTCCTCGACGGGCTGTGGTGGCCTGCGCTCGCCCGCGCGAAGGACGAGCGAGCGATGATGCAGCAGCTCGTCTACGACGAGGGGCACGACTTCAAGCTCGCCTCCTGGGACTGGTGGTACTACGCCGAGAAGTTGAAGAAGGCGAAGTACGATCTCGACGAGACGATGCTGAAGCCCTACTTCGAGCTGGAAAACGTCCTGCAGGGCGTCTTCCATCTCGCCGGGAACCTCTACGGCCTGCAATTCGAGGAGCGCAAGGACATCCCCGTCTACCACGAGGACGTCCGCGTCTTCGAGGTGAAGGAGGCCGACGGCTCGCACATCGGCATCCTCTACACCGACTACTTCCCTCGCGAGAGCAAGCGCGGCGGCGCGTGGTCGGGCGCCATCCGCAAGCAGCAGCGCATGGACGGCGAGGTGACGCCGATCGTCACGAACGTCGGCAACTTCTCGAAGCCGACGGCGGACAGCCCCTCGCTGCTCAGCTGGGACGAGGTGCTGACCCTCTTCCACGAGTTCGGCCACGGCTTGCACAGCCTGCTTTCCGACTGCACCTACGAGACGCTCTCCGGCACGGCCGTCGCGTGGGATTTCGTCGAGCTGCCCTCGCAGATCATGGAGAACTTCGCCGGCGAGCCGGAGCTGCTGAAGGTCTATGCCCGCCACTATGAGACGGGCGAGCCGATTCCCGAGGAACTGATCGGGAAGATCAGGAAGGCGAAGCATTTCAACCAGGGATTCGCCACCACCGAGTATCTCGCCGCTTCGCTTCTCGACATGGACTGGCACACGATGACCGAGGCCGTCGAAGTCGACCCCGTCGCCTTCGAGACGGCGTCCCTCGACCGGATCGGGCTGATCCCCGAGATCGTGAGCCGCTACCGGTCGACCTACTTCCAGCATATCTTCTCCGGCGGCTATTCGGCGGGGTACTACAGCTACATCTGGGCCGAGGTCCTCGACGCCGACGCCTTCCAGGCCTTCAAGGAGACGGGCGATCTCTACGACCGGGAGACCGCGCGGCGGTTCCGCGAGTTCGTCCTCTCGAAGGGGGGCACGGAGGACCCGATGGTCCTCTACGTGAAGTTCCGCGGCGCGGAACCGAAGAACGAGCCGATGCTCGAACGGCGCGGCCTGATCTAGCGGCGACGCCGGACGGATCCGGCTCTCCGGCCCTGTCCGATAGACGGAGGCCTCCCCCGTGCGGGGGAGGCCTCTTTTCGTCGTTTGACATCCGTCGGCGCCTGCGCTAGGTTCGGCCCTGAACGCGGCATCAACAGCGAGGTGACCCATGCAGATCAAGGGTATGGTCCTGCAGGCACGCAAGGAGTTCGTCAACGACGAATACGGCCACGGCGCCTGGGAGCGCGTGCTCGCCGTGCTTCCCGGCCCCGACCGGGAAGTGCTCGGCGACGATGTGCTTCTCACGGCCAAGTGGTATCCCTTCGAGGTGGGCGAGCATCTCGATCGGGCGATCGCCAGGGTCCTCGGCGAGGGCGAGACCGACATCTTCGAGAAGATCGGGGCCACGTCGGCCCGGCGCGGCCTCACGAAGGTCAACAAGTCATTCCTCGCGCCGGGCGATCCGCAGGCCTTCATGCGGAAGACTCCGATGATATACAAGTTCTACTACGACAAGGGGCACCGGGAATACCAGGAGACCGGCCCGACCTCGGGCGTCGTCACCACCTTCGAGGCGGAAACCTTCTCGGCCCCCGATTGCGGGACGGTCATCGGCTGGTACAAGGAGGCCCTGCGGATGTGCGGCGCGAAGAACGTCGAGGCGGCCGAGGAGGAATGCCGCGCGAAGGGTGGAGCCGTCTGCCGCTACCGCTTCGAGTGGGAGATGTAGGCCGGCTCGCCCGGGTTGATCGGATGCAGCCATGACCATGGAACGATCGATCCGATATTTCGAGCGGTGCGGCGCGGCGAATACCGGCGAGACGCTGCGCCTGGCCCGCGAGCGCGCCGACGCGCTGGAACTCCGCACGATCGTCGTGGCCTCCTACACGGGCGAGACCGGCGCGGGGGCCGCGGCGGTCTTCGGGGGATTCGATCTCGTCGTCTGCGGGGGCGTCTGCGGCTTCCGCGAACCGAACGCCGTCGCGATGCGGGACGCACATCGCGCGGCGATCGAGGCGGCCGGGGGAAGGATCTTCTTCGCCGGCCATGCCTTCGGGATGATCGGCCGGGCGGTCGACCGGCGGCTCGGCGGCGCGCAGGCCGACGGAATCGTCGCGAACACGCTGCGGCTCTTCGGACAGGGCGCCAAGGTCTGCTGCGAGATCGCCTGCATGGCCGCCGACGCGGGACTCGTTTGCGCGGGGAGCGAGGTCGTCGCGATCGCCGGCACGGGGAAGGGCGCCGACACGGCGATCGTTCTCACCGCCGCCAACACCCACACCTTCTTCGACACGCGCATCCGCGAGATCGTCTGCATGCCCCGGGCGTGAGGGGCTGCGCGTCCGGCCGCGCCGCGTCCGTCTCCGCGCCTGCGCCCGCGGGCGCTCGCCCCTATTCCATCGGCACGAGGTGCTCCGGCCATTCGGCCGGTACGGAGATCGTGTAGGCGATCCCGATCAGTCGCTTCTCCTTCGGCTGGAGGAGGAGCGTCCACGAGCAGAGCCCCGTCTCCTCGTCCCGCTCGTTCGGCCTGGGGTCGAGATCGACGTCGCCGATCCTGATGTCCTTCTCGGCGGAGACGGGCACGCGGTCGCGCACGGTCACCTCGACGGGCTCTTGCTTGAAGCTCTCGATCCCGATCTCGTAGGTGAAGCGGATCGCGCGACGGCTCCTGCTGTCCGGGGAGACCTGCTCGCGCTTGACGAGCTCGAAAGAGACGGCGATGTCCTGGTCCGCGCCGAGGTGGACGGGGAAGGTGCCGCCCGCGGGAACGGCCGCGACGTCGGCCCGGCCGACGAAGGTCGAGACGGTGCCCGTCCGCCCGGGGGCCGGCGTCTCCACGTAGACCTCGGCCTGGCCGTCGAGGATCGGCACGCCGAGGGTGTTCTCCGCCTCGGCGGTGATGAAGACGTGCCTGGAGAGACGCGGGGCGGTCGAGCGGGCGAGGGCGCCGGCGAGGATCGCGTGCGTGGCGAGGACCGTCTTCGGCGCGTCTCCGCTCGGCAGGTCCACCGTGCCCGGGAGGGCGAAGCTCGCGGCGAACTGGCTCATGGCCACGGTCGCCACGGCATCGGCGGAGACGACGGCGGATTTCATCGCGACGGCCTCGGCGACGTCGTTGACCGCCTCCGCCTCGACGACGATCTCCTGCAAGCCGCCCCGGCCGCCGCGAGGAAGCGGGCGGAGGCGGCGGACGTAGAAGGGCCTCACATCGGGAGGCGCCGCGCCGATGTGGGGCTTCGCCGTCGAGAGGGTGACGGCGACGTCGCGCCAGTCTTCCCCCGTCTTCTGGTTGATGCGCGCGCGGTAGTCGAGGCCGATCCGCTCGGTCGCCGCGTCGTAGCGGATCGTGTAGCGCGGGATCCACGAGACGGGGCCGACGCTGTAGGTGACGTCGAGCGAGAGGGTGCCGGGAGACGACGCCTCGCAGGAGACGACGAGGCGCCGCCGCCAGCTTTCCCGCTTCATCGAGCCGAGCTCCGCGTCGATGGCGGCGATCGTGCGGTCGATCTCATCGACGCGCTTCTTGACGTCGTGCGCGGCGTGCCACGTGGCCGTCTCGTCCGCCTGGAGGAAGTCCATGAGCGCACGCCAGTCGTCCACGCGGAAGATGTCGGGGGGATGCTGCTCCTCACCCTGCTTCGTCGGGAGGGCGGCGAGCATCTTCAGGAAGGACGACCGGTTCGCGAGGGCCGTGACGACGACGGCGAGGGAGTCGCGGCGACCCTGGAGCGCGTCGCGCCGCGCGCGGAGCTCGCCGTAGCGCGGCGTCTCCTCGGGCGGCTCGACGATCCGCTCGATATCGGTGCCGAGGATGACGGCCCCCGCCGTGCCCGCGCCGGCCACCTGGAGACTCGTCTCGTCGGCGGCGTTCGGCAAATCGTCGCAGACGATACGCCACGTTCCCGGCGTCAGCGCGACCCGGCCGCGGCGCGTCACCCTGGCGAGTCCTCCGTAGATGTCGGCGGAGACGATCGTCGTCTCGAGGACGGTCTCGTTCCGCGCGGCGGCGCCGGCGAGGGCGCCGGCCGCGAGCAGGGCCGCGGCGAACAAAAGCAGCGCGGCGACCGGACG
Organism: Candidatus Krumholzibacteriota bacterium; assembly: GCA_016931295.1. Classification (NCBI taxonomy): domain Bacteria; phylum Candidatus Krumholzibacteriota; species Candidatus Krumholzibacteriota bacterium. Next base: position 29,782 of record JAFGEZ010000038.1, on the reverse strand, counting down.
CGTCTTGCGAGCTGTCATGGCGGGTTACCTCCGTTCGGGGTTGCGTGCGGGGTCTCCGCGTCGAGTAAATCAGCAGCCGACGGCGAAGTCAACGGCTTTGGGTCAGAAGCGGCAGCCCGCGTAGCGGTCGTCGAAGCGTTCGGTCTCGCGGGCGAGGGCGAGGCGTCCGCCCGAGCAGGCGACGTAGCGCGGGATCGGCTTGATGAACCGCCACGCCGTCGAGAAGGTGTAGGCGCCCTGGTGCAGGACGGCCAGGAGGTCGCCCGCCAGCGGCTCCCCGCCGTAAACAATCCGGCCCCACAGGTCGGCCGGGTCGCAGAGCGGGCCGCAGACGGTGCGCCGCGAGAGCCCGTCGCCTGGGCGGGAGAGATTGACGATCGGGGCGAAGGCGTACTCGGCGGGCCCGGAGTCGCCGAGCATGTTGATCCCGCCGTCGACGATGACGCAGTCCGGCTTGACCGCCGTGACGGTGAGAAGGATCGTGGTGGAATGGGCGGCGATGAAGCGTCCCGGCTCGAGGTAGACGGCGGCGCCGGGCGCGAGCGGCTCGATGTGCGTCCGCACGCTCCCTGCGATCGCGGAGGCGAACTCGTCGATCGGCGCGACCTCGGTCATGACGAAGGCGTCCGGATCGAAGCCGGTCTCCTCGCCGGGGCGGCCGGCGAGGCGCCGCCGCTCCGCGAGGATCTCCTCCACCGTGCCGCGGTCCGTTCCCCGGGCGAGGAGGGCCGTCCCTTCGGGGTAGAAGCCGCCGCCGACGTCGAAGAAGCGCATGCGCCGGAGCCGATCGCCGGGGATGTGCCCGCCGAGGAATCCGCCGATCCGGGCGATGTTCTCCTCGTAGGCGCGGGGCGTTCTGTTCCAGCTCGCGTGGAAGTGGAGCCCCGCCCAGTCGAGCCGCGGCGAGTCGTCGGCGACGCGGATCGCCCCGGGAAGGCGGTCGAGGGCGATGCCGAACTTCGACCAGTTCCCGCCGGCGCGCGGCGAGCGGATCCCCCGCAGGCGGAAGCCGATCCGGAGGGCCGGTTCCGCGCCTTCGCGGGCGGCGACATCGGCAAGGAGACGAAGCTCGTCCATGTTGTCGACGATGACGGTCACCCGGTCGCCGTTGCGCGCGGCGAGGGCCAGCTCGTCGGCGCTCTTGCCCGGGCCGCTGAAGAGGATCCGCTCGAACCCGAGGCGCAAGGCCAGCTCGAGCTCGAAGATCCCCGCCACGTCGGCCTGGAAGCCGGCCTCCTTCAGCGTTTTGACGAGGAGAGGCAAATCGTTGCACTTGAAGGCGTAGAAGCACTCGCTCGCCGGCAGGTGCGAGCGCATCGTACGGGCGAAGAGGCCGGCCCGCTCGCGCAGCCTGTCGAGATCGAGGCAGTACTGGGGTGTGCCGAATCGCTCGGCGCTCGCCCGCAGGCGCTCCGTGTCGATCCGCCGGATGAAGGGGAGGAAGGAGCCGGGCGGACTCGCCGTGACGGGCTCGCCGAGGAGACGCTCGATCTCGCCGCGACGGTCCATTTTCATCGCTCCCCGGCCTCGATCCCGCAGGCGGCGCGCGCCGCCGGACGGCCGGGAGGCGGAGCCGTCCCGTCGAGATCGTTCAGGACGACGTAGCCGCGCAGCAGCGCCGAGTGGTCGACGGCCGAATCCGCCGCGCGCCCGCCGTCGTCTCGGTAGAGATGTGTGGCGGTGACCGCGCACCGGGAGAACAGGTCGTCGCGGAGGGGCGTATCGAGCGGGCGCGGCACGCCGTCGGCCGAGTCGTAGAGGTAGACGACCGCGCCCCGCGCGTCGGGGAGTTCCACGCGAACCGGCCGGCCCAGCTTCTCCATGGCCATCAGGGCGAGCGACGTGTAGCCGCAGATGTCGTACATCAGGTGGTTGAATGCGCTGAGGCCGGGGCGGATCGAGGTCTCGAGCACGACGATCCCGCCGTCGCCCTTCTTGAAGTCGACCATGCAGACGCCGGCGTCGATGCCGAGGGCGCGGGCGATCCCGCGGCAGACCGCCTCGAGACGCGCCCGGCCGATGTTGGCGCGCGCCAGCCCCGCCTCGTTCAGGAGCCGGTAGCCGCCGGCGTAGCCGAAGTGGGAGCCGGGGAGCTTGCCGGTCACGCGGATGATCTTGATCGCGCCGTCGCGGACGAGGAAATCGCAGCTGTACTCATCGCCCGGGACGTATGCCTCGAGAAGGAACTGGCTTTTCGGGTCGAGCGTGACGCGGCGTCCGTCCAGCATCGCGCGCTGCCGCGCGAACCGCGGATCGCCGTTCGTCGCGGCGGCGGCGCGGCTCATCCTGCGCAGGTTGGCGGCCAGCTCGCCGGCGTTCCGGTTGAAGAAAACGAAATGGCTCTGCGTGCCCGAGAGCGCCTTCAGGACGCTGGGGAAGCCGATGCGGCGGGCGGCGTCCGCGAGCCGTCCCGTGCAGAGCGCGAAGTCGCTCGTCGGGACGCCGTGCTCGCTGAAGGCGCGCTTCTGCAGGTACTTGTTCGCGGCGATGGCGCAGGTGGCCTCGCCGTAGAACTCGAGGCCGAAACGCCGCGCCAGTTTGCGCGAGAGCCGGAACTGCACCTCCTCGTCGATGCCGACGATGCCGGTGAAGACGCACCGGTGCTCGTTTTTCCAGGCGGCGACCTTTTCGACGAGGGCGGGAACGTCGTCGAACTCGTCGACGATGGTGCGCGCCGGATCGATGGCGTGGGCGGTGGCGAAATCGGCCGGGCAGACGAGGAGGACGCGGTCCGCCAGGTCGGCGCGCTCGAGGCTCTTGATGAAATGGAGCAGCTCGCTGTCCCCGATGTTGTACGCGGGAAACAACAGGAGCCGTTGCGATGACGGTGGGTCGTCGTGTTCGTTCATGTCGCAGCGCTGCATGGTCGCCCGCATCCGGGCCGCCGTCCCGCGCGGCCGGTGGAATGAGTTGAAAATCACGCAAATAATAGATGTTCGGCCCCGGTACGCAAGCGGAATCGTCGCCGCAGCGGAAAATATTCGGGGATGCGGCGGGTACGACCCGGTTATATCGTAGCAAATATGCAACGATATCCCTTGCGCCGCGGCGGGCCGGCCTGTATCATTGGACATGCGACCCGTCGGAGCGGGCGGGGCGACCGGAGCGCGTCCGGCCGCCACGACGCGCTCCGGGCAACCACGGGCGCGGGCAGGTACCGGATGGACGCCGACCGCGACATCATACTCGACTCGCTCGCCGAGGGGGTCTTCACCGTCGACCTCGACTGGCGGATCACCTCCTTCAACGCCGCCGCCGAGGAGATCACGGGGATCCCGCGCGAGGAGGCGATCGGCAGGATCTGCGCCGAGGTCTTCCGCGCCACCGTCTGCGAGACGGCCTGCGTGATCCGCCGGGCGCTCGCCGAGGGCGCGCCGGTGCGCGACCGCGCGATCTCGATCATCCGCGCCGACGGCGAGCCGCTCACGGTGAGCGTGACGGCGGCCGTGCTGCGCGACGAGGCGGGAGAGGCGATCGGCGGCGTCGAGACCTTCCGCGACCTCTCGGTGGAGGAGGCGCTGCGCCGCGAGCTCGACGCGAGCCGTTCGCTCGGCGACATCGTCAGCCGGAACCACGAGATGCGCCGCATCTTCGACATCCTTCCCGAGATCGCCGAGAGCGAGAGCACCGTCCTCGTCGAGGGGGAGAGCGGCACGGGCAAGGAGCTCGTCGCGCGGGCGATCCACGACCTCAGCCCCCGGCGCGAGGGACCGCTCGTGTCGGTGAACTGCGGCGCGCTCCCCGACACGCTGCTCGAGGCGGAGCTCTTCGGCTACAGGGCCGGCGCCTTCACCGACGCGAAAAAGGACAAGCCGGGTCGCTTCGCCCTCGCCGAGGGGGGGACGATCTTCCTCGACGAGATCGGCGACATCTCGCCGGCGATGCAGGTGCGGCTCCTGCGCGTCCTGCAGGAGCGGGTCTACGAGCCGCTCGGTGGCACCGGGCCGGTGGCGGCCGACGTGCGGATCATCACCGCCACGAACCGCGATCTCGACCGGATGGTCGAGGCGGGCAAGTTCCGCCGCGACCTCTACTACCGTATCAACATCGTCCGCCTGCGCGTGCCGCCGCTCAGGCGCCGTCGCGAGGACATCCCGCTTCTCGTCGACCGTTTCGTGGAGCGGTTCAACCGCCTCAAGGGAAAGGCGATCGGCGGCGTCGCTCCCGAGGCGATGGCGATCCTCATGGGCCACGACTGGCCGGGGAACGTTCGGGAGCTCGAGAACGCCGTCGAGCACGCCTTCGTCCTCTGCCGCGAGGGTCTCATCGAGCCCGGGCACCTGCCCGACCACCTGCGCCCCGCCGACGAGGAGTTGGCCGCGGCCGGCGGGAGCCTCGAAGAGATCGAGGCGCGGTTCCTTCTCGAGGCGCTCAGGCGGAACGGGTGGAACCGCCAGGCAACCGCGCGCGAGCTCGGGATGCACAAGACCACCCTCTGGCGAAAGGTCCGCCGCTTCGGTCTCGAGCTGCCCGACACCGACGGCCGCAGCCGGCACCCCGGCGAAAACGACTAGGACTGCGCCGCCGCAACCATCCCGCCCCCGGATACCGTAGCATATACGCAACCATGCGTCACCGTGCGTCGCGCGCCGGCGGATCGTCTCTCCGTATGAAATGTTGTATAATAAGGCGTTACAGATTATGTCATTTCGGGACGAGCATGCGGCACGCCCCTTGCGTTACCGTCGCATTGGTGAAACGATGATGAAACTCGCGATACCCATATGGAACGAACGCGTCTCGCCGGTCTTCGACACGGCCGCGCGGCTTCTCCTCGTCGAGATCGACGAGGGGGGCGAGCGCGGTCGCGACGAGGTTGACCTGGCCGCGACCTTCCCGCCCCACCGGGCGCGGCGGCTCGTCGAACTCGGCGTGGACACGCTCATCTGCGGCGCCGTCTCGAACCCGCTCGGGCAGATGGTCGTCGCCGCCGGGATCACGCTGATCCCGTTCGTGAGCGGGCCGGTCGACGAGGTGCTCGCCGCGTACGCGGCGGGGCGGCTCGGCGATGCCGGCTATCTCATGCCGGGGTGTGGCGGCGGGCGGGGGCGTTGGGCCGGAGGGTGCGGACGGGGCGCAGGCGGTGGCATGGGCGCCGGTATGGGACGCGGCGCACGGGGAGGCGACGGTATGAGACAGGGAAACGGACAGGGCGGCGGTATGGGCCAGGGCAAGGGCCGGGGACGTGGCGGCGGCATGGGTCGCGGCATGGGCCAGGGCGGTGGCCAGGGTCAGGGCGGCGGTATGGGCCAGGGACGCGGCGGCGGGCAGGGCCAGGGTCGTGGCCAGGGCCAGGGTCGTGGCCAGGGCCAGGGCGGCGGTCAGGGCCAGGGCGGCGGCCAGGGTCAGGGCAGCGGACGCAACCGGAACAATCGCGGAGGAGGGGGACAATGAGGATCGCGGTAACGGCGCAGGGGCCCGACAAGGACAGCCCCGTCGACGAGCGTTTCGGACGCGCGAAACACTTCGTCATCTACGACACGGAGACCGGCGAGTACACGGCGGTCGACAACGCGGTCAACATGAACGCGATGCAGGGGGCCGGCATCCAGTCCGGCGAGCGCATGGCGAAAGAGAATATCAACGTGGTTCTGACGGGCCACGTCGGGCCCAAGGCCTTCCGCACGCTCCAGGCGGCGGGCGTCACGATCGCGTCGGGGATCTCCGGCACGGTCGCGGATGCCATCGCGGCCTGGAAGGACGGGAAGCTCCAGGTGACCGGCGGGCCGGACGTCCAGGGACACTGGCAGTAGCGAACGGACGGGATCAACGACCACGAAAGGAGGTGGCGACGATGCCGAGAGGAGACAGAACGGGACCGCAGGGAATGGGTCCCCGGACCGGGCGGGGCCTGGGGTACTGCTCCGGGTACGATACGCCCGGCTACATGAACCCCGGTTTCGGCGGCGGGTTCGGTCGCGGCTTCGGCCGCGGCGGCGGATTCGGTGGCGGCTTCGGCGGCGGCGGCCGCGGGCGGCGCAACCGGTTCTACGCGACGGGCGTGCCCGGATGGGCGTGGAACTGGAACGCCGGGCCGGCTGCCCCGCAGGCGCCGGATCGCGAGCACGAGCTCGCGGCCCTGCGCGAGGAGGCCGGCTACCTGAAGAACGGCCTTGCCGAGGTCACGAAGCGGATCGAGGAGCTCGAATCCGCCGGTGACGAGAAGAAGAAGTAGCGAACAACGGTGCCCTCTCCCGATGGATCCGGGGAGAGGCGAACGCCGGTGAAGGCAGGGCCCTGCCTTCACCGGTCGACATGGAGACGGTGAGACGATGAGGATAGCAATCGCGAGCGGCAAGGGCGGAACGGGCAAGACGACGATCGCGACGAACCTCGCGGCGGTGGCCGCCGCGGCCGGGAGGCGGTCGACCTACGTCGACTGCGACGTCGAGGAGCCGAACGGCCACATCTTTCTCAAGCCGGAGATCGACCGGAGCGAGCCGGTGACGATGCTGATGCCCGTCGTCGACGAGGCGCTCTGCACCGCCTGCGGCGAGTGCGGGCGGATCTGCCGGTTCAAGGCGATCACCCTCATCCTCGATCGCGTCCTCACCTTCCACGAGCTCTGCCACGCGTGCGGAGGCTGCGCGCTCGTCTGCCCGGTGCGGGCGATCACGGAGCGGCCGCGCGAGGTCGGCGTCCTCGAGTCGGGCACGGCGCGGACCGCCGGCGGCGCCGAGGTGGGATTCCTCCACGGGACGCTGAACGTCAAGGAGGCGATGGCCCCGCCGGTGATCAGGGCCGTCAAGCGCGAGATCCCCGCGGACGGGCTCGTCATCGTCGACGCGCCGCCGGGGGCCTCGTGCTCGATGGTCGAGTCGGTGCGCGGCGCCGACCGGGTGATCCTCGTCACCGAGCCCACCCCCTTCGGGCTCAACGATCTTGCGATCGCCGTCGAAACGGTGCGCACGATGGGGTTCGAGCCGGGGGTCGTCGTGAACCGCGACGGCGCCGGCGACGACCGGGTGGACCGCTGGTGCGACGAGAAGGGCATCGGGATCCTCGCCCGCATTCCGGACGACCGGACGGTGGCCGAGGCCTATTCGCGGGGAGAGTTGCCCGTGGACGCCGTCCCGGGCTTCCGGGCGCGGATCGAGGCCCTGCTCGCGGTCCTGGACGAAACGGGATCGGCGCCGGGGGCCGCGCCCGGTGACGACCGGACGAGCGACGCGGAGGTGACGGAATGAAGGAACTCGTCGTGATCAGCGGCAAGGGCGGAACGGGCAAGACGAGCATCCTCGCGGCCTTCGCCGCGCTCGCCGATCGATGCGTGACCGCCGACTGCGACGTCGACGCGGCCGATCTCCATCTCGTCCTCGACCCCCGCGTGAAGCGGACGGAGAGCTTCAGCGGCGGAGTCGTCGCCAGGATCGATCCGGCGCGCTGCACGGGCTGCGGCAGGTGCGAGGAACTCTGCCGCTTCGATGCGGTATCGGCTCTCGGGGAAACGAACGCGGCAGCGGCAGGCGGCGGGACTCCGGGGGGGGCCGCCGCCGCAACCCGATACGCGATCGACGAGATCGCTTGCGAAGGCTGCGCGGTCTGTGCATATTTCTGCCCCGCGGAGGCCATCGATCTCGTGGAGGAGACAGCCGGCGACTGGTTCGTATCGGACGCGCGGTTCGGCCCGATGGTGCACGCGCGGCTCCGGCCCGGTGGGGAGAACTCGGGCAAGCTCGTCTCCCTCGTGAGGCGCGAGGCGCGGCGGATCGCCGACGAGGAGGGGATCGACATGGTCCTCGTGGACGGCTCGCCGGGGATCGGATGCCCGGTGATCGCCTCGATCACCGGCGCCGACTTCGTGCTCGTCGTGACCGAGCCGACCCTGTCGGGGATCCACGACCTCGGACGGGTGATCGAGCTGGCCCGGCACTTCGATGTGCCGGCGATGGTCGCCGTGAACAAGTACGACATCAACATGGACGCGGCCGCCGAGATCGAGGAGTTCGCCTCGAAAAACGGCGTGCCCGTCGCGGGGCGGATCCGCTACGATGCGGCCGTCACCGCGGCGCAGATCGCGGGCCGCAGCGTCGTCGAGATCGGCGACGGGCCGGCCGCCGAGGACGTCCGCCGCGTCTGGAACCGCGTGAAATACGTGATCGAACAGGAGGAACATTGATGGGTCCCGAAGATCCCAAGGTCGCCGCGCGGATGAAGAACATCCGGCACACGGTGCTCGTGCTCTCCGGCAAGGGCGGCGTGGGCAAGAGCACGGTCGCCGTCAATCTCGCCGTCGCGCTCGCCGCGGCGGGCAAGTCGGTCGGCATCCTCGACATCGATTTCCACGGACCGAGCGTGCCCAAGATGCTCGGCGTGGACGGGATGCCGCTGCACGTCGTCGACGAGAACACGATCCATCCCTTCGCCATCGGCGACAATTTCAAGATCATGTCGATCGGTTTCCTCCTGCGCGACCAGGACGACGCGGTGATCTGGCGCGGCCCGATGAAGTACGGGGTCATCAAGCAGTTCCTCGGCGACGTCGAGTGGGGCGAGCTGGATTTCCTCATCGTCGACTCGCCGCCGGGGACGGGGGACGAGCCCCTGTCGATCGCGCAGCTCATCCCCGAGGCCGACGGCGCCGTCATCGTCACGACGCCCCAGGACGTCTCCCTCATCGACGTCCGCAAGAGCATCAACTTCTGCCACCAGCTCGGCGTCCCCGTTCTCGGGGTGGTCGAGAACATGAGCGGGTTCACGTGTCCGCACTGCGGCGAGGTGACCGATATCTTCAAGCGCGGCGGCGGCGAACTGATGGCCGGCGACATGAAGGTGCCCTTCCTCGGCGCCGTGCCGATCGATCCGGGCATCGTCTCGGCGAGCGACGATGGCAAGCCCTACGTCACCACCTTCCCCGAGACGGAGACGGGCAAGCTGTTCGCGAAGATCGCCGCTCCCATCCTCGGGCTGCCCCCGAGGCCCGCGAGCGAGGCGACCGCTCCGGCGGCGGCCGCGAGCGGGTGCAGCGGGAATTGCTCGAGTTGCGCGAGCGACGGCGCCGCCGGGGCGGCGCCCGCGGCGGAGGAGAAGGAGAGCGGGGCGGACAGCGACGGCCTCTACAAGATCGCCATCCCTGTCGCCGAGGGGAAACTCTGCATGCACTTCGGCCACTGCGAGACCTTCGCCGTCGTCTCGGTCGATCGCGAGGCGAAGCAGGTGCACGGCGTCGAGTATCTCGATCCGCCGCCCCACGAGCCCGGCGTGCTGCCCGCATGGCTCCACGACCGGGGGATCCACTTCGTGATCGCCGGCGGGATGGGTTCGCGCGCCCAGGGACTCTTCCGCGAGCGGGGGATCAACCTGATCACCGGCGCCCCGGCCGGTACTCCCGAGGAGATCGCGAAGGCGTGGATGACCGGCGACCTCGAGATCGGCGACAACGTCTGCGACCACTGAGCGCGGAAAAACATGCGCGAATACACCGGCGCCGGCGGGCCTCACAAGGCCCGCCGGCGTTTTCATCGTTCCTGCTCCCCGGTTTTAATCTATCTCTGGCATGCTGAGCTTCCGACGTGCTATCCTCGTCTCGATAAATAGATACATATGTGTATACATTCGCTGGAGGCGGTGTGGATACACAGGTCATCGAACTGCTCGGTCGGAATCGCATCATTGATGAACTACTCCGCGCAGGCCTCGAAGTGGCATTACCTGAAAGAGACAGGGGAATCGATCCTGTCGCGTACGCCGACCTGGAATCGAAAGTGGATGCATTCGTCGCTCGGCCGATCCAGATGAAAGCGGCCTCGAGGCAGTTTGCTATGACTCCGGAACGCTGGTGGCAACGTGTGACGAAAGGAATTTGAGGCATATCCCCATAATGCCCTGGTAGTTGTCTGGATGCCATGTGAACTGCACGGTACGTGCCGCATCAGCCTGGAACGTTGGATTGCATTGGAGGCGATTGATGCGATGGAGATTCCGACCGATCGATTCACCTGTCGATTATGCAGGACCGGCGTCGTACAAGGTGCGTTTCATCATTGGTGATGAAGTTGCCACGATACAAAGATTCCTGCGCAAGGATCCGTCTGGTATCCTTCAGATCGGCGTGACAAAGAACGCGAAGAAACGCAGGCGGCAATTTGTCCGCGGTCTTGCCACGGGCTGGGGGCATTCAGAAGCCAATTTATTGCATATGCTTGAACGGCGTTCTTGCTTGCGGCGCAGGTTTTCCGGGGCCCGTTATGAGATCGCGTTCAAACCTTTCGCCACTCGTGAAGAGGCAGAAGCTGAGGAGGAGACGCTTATCAAGCGGTACCTGTTTCGCTTCGGTGAGGTGCCGCCGCTCAACAGCGCGATACCGAAAAAGTACAAGTAGCCAGGCTCATGCGATGGCGTGAAGAATACGGGGATAGGAAATGACAGAGCGATTAGACGACAAGAGAGTGAGAGCGGCGGTCTTTCAGTGGCTCCGCGATCAGGCCAGGACGCATGACGAGATTCTCCCCCGCAGCCTTCTCGCCCAGGGTTTCGAGTTCGACGGCAACCGGATTCCCGTTGTTGGGCCCCAGGGGATATTCAAGCCCCGGGTTCTTGAAGTTCCCCTCTCGATCACGACAACCGTTCACGGTCCGTACGACGACCGGCTTGGAAACGGTGGGCTGATCCTCTATCGATATCGGGGTTCGGACCCTCGTCACCGGGATAATGTCGGTCTCCGCACGGCAATGGCGAGAAACATCCCCTTGGTTTACTTTCATGCGGTGAGCCCGGGAAAATACATGGCTGTCTGGCCCGTATTCATAGTCGGAGACAATCCGGCTGCGCTGACATTCCAGGTGGCCGTGGACGATGCCGCTCATGCGGGGATCTTCAAACGATCCAGGAGTGAGGCAATGGTTGCCGAGGATATGGGACGCAGGCAGTACATCACCTCCACGGTGAAGCAACGTCTCCATCAGCGGGGATTCCGCGAGCGTGTGCTGACGGCATACCGGCAGCAGTGCGCGCTCTGCCGGCTCAGGCACGCTGAACTCCTCGATGCCGCCCACATCATCCCCGACGGGGAACCGGGGGGTGAACCGGTCGTCGTGAACGGCATAGCCCTCTGCAAACTCCACCACGCGGCATATGATAAATTCTTCCTCGGAATCGATCCCGACTATTTCATTCGGGTCCGGCGTGATATTTTGGAAGAAGAGGATGGTCCGATGCTGCTTCACGGGCTCAAGGGGATGGATGGAAACCGGATCATCCTTCCCCGGGCGGTCGATCGGCGGCCGAGCCGGGAGCGTCTGGAAATGCGGTTCGGCAGATTCAGGGAAGCCGAGCGCCGCGTGATCTGAATCATGTCGCGAATCGTTGCCGCAGCGGCTTCATGAAATCTGGGCTTCTGTTTGCCTCGGTGGAATCAATGGTTCGTTCTCGAAACAGGCACCCGATAATCTCGAATCTCTTCGTCGCTTCGATCAGCGTGCTGTTGACCCTGTATGTTCAGCGCTGGCTTGAGCCTCGTCCCGGGCTGGTCTATGCCGTCGCACCACGAGGATACGATACAATCATGCGGCCAGACAGCATCGGTTCTTTTCTCAGGAAACATCGGGACGATGACTGGTTGGCGGACGACGTTCGCGGCAACCCGACCTGGCCGAGGAATGAAAGAGGCGACAAGGTGACGATGTTGATGGTTCATTTGAACTCCGACAGCGTGAGAGGATACGCGTCCATATCCGCGTCCCGTGCCTTTCTCGATCAGCGTGTCGACAAGGTATGGGAGATCGACGTTCGCGTGCGTAACAACGGTGAACGGACGGCGGAGCGCGTCGAAGTCGCCTTCAGCAGGCCTCCGGCGCAATGGGAGATCACACCTGCCTTTCCTGGCACGTCATCCGTCGTCACCAGGGACAGCATGTTCGTCATCTCCGTTCCCGGCGTTGGCCCGAAAGAAAGCCTTTACATCGAGGCGATCTCAGTGAACGAACGTGAACCGGCAATCAAGTATGTTCGTTCCAGGGAAGGCCCCGCGAAAAAGGAAAGCTGGTTCTAGCGTGATAGAGCGCGCGAAATGCTCATCGCTGCTGCAGAGAAGCGATCGAGATGAATCCGCACAGGGAAAGGCAGGCAGGATCATCATGAAGCGACCCCGCGGCATCACCGTCATCGCCGTCGTCGACGCGTTCGCCGCCATGCTCACGATCGCCTTCTGGGTGCTCGTGTACGCACGGCTCTTCGCCCCCGGAGCCGCATCGCCCGGGGAAATGGACGCGGGCTCGGTGTCGGCGACCTTCGGATTCATGGTCGGCGATCTCGTGTGGGCGGCGCTCACCCTCGTCGTCGGCGCCGTCGGCCTCTGGCGGATGCGGGCGTGGGGCTGGCTCGCCGCGCAGATGGTCAACATCCTCTGGCTCTACTCCATGACGGTGATCTGGTGCCGTGACGCGCGCCTCGGCCTGGTCAGCCCCGGGGCCGTGCTCTTCTCGCCGTTCGTTCTCTTCTCCGTCTGGGCTATTCTTTATCTCTGGCGCGCCAAAAGCCTGTTCTGGTGGGGCGATTCGCCGGCGAGGACCTCCGGGTTGGCCGACCGCCGTTGACGCCGAATGCGCGATGCTCCCGATCGTGCTTGCAGTCTCGCCACCTTCGTGTTACATCTTCTGATGCGTAGTCCGGGCTGATGGACGGGATCCGTCATGCGCGGCGCACGCGAATCCGTATCACGCCATCTGTACATGTCTTGCAATCGTTTTCCGGCGCTCGCCGGGGACAGGGACGAAGGAGGCGTCGATGTACGGTAACCTTTCCAGATTCATTCTCGTTTCGGTCGCCTGCCTGGCGGTTGTCGGCTTTGCGCCGGCAAAGGTGTCGGCGTACGCCGATGTCGTGTTCGTGATAGACGAATCGAACAGCATCGACTCGGGGGAGTTCGCGGCCATGAAGCAGTACTGCCTCGACGTCGTCGCGGCGTTCGACTTCACCGGGCCGAGAGCGGCGCGCTTCGGCGCCTACGGTTTCGCCCTGTCGGAGCGGCTGATCGTCGCGTTGAATGCGGATTCCGCATCCGTCGTCGGGGCGCTTGCGAACATGGTCTGGTGCGGAGGCGACGGAACCTGCCTGTACTGCGGATTGCGCGGCGCGCGGAGTCAGTTGATGGTATACGGCAGGAGCGGATTTCCCGACATCGTCGTCGTGCTGACCGACGGCGAGCCCAACCGGCCGATCGACACGGCCAATGCGAAGCAGGCGGCCCAGCAGGAGATCGATGACCTCGTCGCCCTCGGCGCGACCGTCTTTCCGGTCGCCGTCGGTTCAAACTACGGGCTGGAGGAATACCTGGCAACGCTCGGTTCCCCGGTGCATACTCTGGGAAACCCCGGCGCACTCGTCGCGAACATCCTGGCGACGCCGGTCGCGGAGAACACGTGGTCCTCGCTGAAAATGCGGAGCAACTCACCGGACCGGTAGGGAGACGAATGGACCTGCGAGACATCATCGAACGCAAGATCCCCCCGGACCCGTGGGAGGAGGGGGAGAAGATCCCCTGGAACGATCCCGCGTTCAGCGAGCGGATCCTCGCGACCCACCTCTCGCAGGAGAGCGACTGGGCGAGCCGGCGCGAGGCGGTCGTCGACCGGCACGTCGACTGGATCGGGAAGCGCTTCCTCGATGGCCCGTCCAGCATCCTCGACCTCGCCTGCGGTCCCGGGCTCTACGCGCGGCGCCTCGCCGCGCGGGGCCACCGGTGTGTCGGGATCGATTTCGGTCCCGCCTCGATCCGCCACGCCCGCGAGGAGGCGGCCGCGGCGGGTCTCGAGATCGCCTACCATCTCGCCGATGTCCGCGAGGCGGAGTTCGGAGAGAATTTCGATCTCGTCATGATGGTCTTCGGGGAGTTCGGCGTCTTCCGCCGCGAGGAGGCCTTCGATATCCTTTGCCGCGCCCGGGCCGCCCTCGCGCCCGGCGGGCGCGTCCTCGTCGAGGTCGCCACCTGCGAGGAGATCGAGCGCCAGGGAAAGGAGCCGCCGTGGTGGCAGGCGCTCGAGCGCGGGCTCTTCTCCGACCGGCCGCATCTCTGGCTCGAGGAGCATTTCTGGCGGGAGGAAGCCGCGGCGACCGTGAGCCGCTGGCTCATCGTCGACGCCGAAAGCGGCGAGACGACCCGCTATGCCTCGACGACCCAGGCCTACCGGCCGGCCGAGCTCCGCGGGATGCTCGGGCGGGCCGGCTTCGAGAAGATCTCGTTCCACAAGGACATGGGGGAGAAGGAGACCGAGTTCGCCGGCAAGCTTCTCGCCGTCTCGGCCCGAAACCCCGGCCGCTGACAGGCGCCCCCGCCCCCTACCTGACGAGGATCAGCTTCCGCGTCTCGGTGCGTCCGCCGGCGCGCATGCGGCAGAAAAAGATCCCCGAGGACACCGGAGCACCCCGTCCGTTCACCCCGTCCCACATCACCGTGTGGATCCCCGCGTCGCGCTCGCCATCGACGAGCGTGGCCACGTGCCGGCCGTCCGGCGCGTAGACGTCGAGGCGCACGCGCGTCCTCTCGGGCAGTGCGAAGGTGATCGTCGTCGACGGGTTGAAGGGGTTGGGGAAGTTCTGGCGCAGCGCCGCGCGCCGGATCCCGGGGATCTCCCCCGCGTCGACCGGCGCGATGATCGAGAAGACGCTGTCGCTCACGTCGAAATAGGCGCGGTCGGACGGATAGTGGGCGATCACCATCACGCGGCAGCTGTCCGAGGAGAGGCCGGGGATCCGCCAGCTGAACGAGCCGTCGTTCGGCTCGCCCGCGACGACCGGGTAGAAGTGCTGGCCGTTGTCGCTCGAGAAGAGGATGTCGATCTCCTCCACGTCGCCGCTGTAGGCGGTCGTCCATGTGACATTGATGTCGTTCTTCTCCTGGTAGGACTCGCCGCCGTTCGGCCCGGTGACGAAGACGTGGGAGACCTCCATCGTCGCCGGCATGACGAAGGTGCTCATGTCGGGATCGTTCGTGTCGAGGATGAGGTACGACGTGTAGATGCTGTCCGTGAGGCCGGTGGAGGAGAAGAAGACCTCGATCTCCTCCTGCTGGCCGCCGAGGATCGTGCCGTCGGTGGGCGTCTCGAAGATCCACGGCACGTCGAAGAGGGTCACCGGCTCGCGCCCCGAGCCCGGCACGGGCGTCTGGCGGATCTCGGCGGCCGTCTCGCCGATCCCCTCGGTGATCGCGAAGGTGAGGTCGCGGACGCCGGAGTTGCCGAGCATGAACGTCGTCGACTTCGCCTCGTTCGGGAACATCGCCACGTGGAGCCGCGCGGGGAAAACCCAGAGGTTGGGCACGTCGTCCTCGATCGGCTCGGTGAGGTATGGCTCGTAATCGCAGACCGGGGAGAGGACATTGTCGGTGTAATCGAAGATGCCCATCGCGACGGTATCGGCGTTCGCCGTGCCCCACCAGTTCCCGGTCGCAGCGATGTGGCGCGAAGCGGGCGATTGGTAGTGCCCGAGGGACAGGTTGTAGCCGCCGTGCCCCCAGATGTCGTTGTTCTCGACGACGACCGTGGGTCCGTCCCAGGCGAGGGTGTCGAGCGACTCGAAGCGCAGCCCGTCGCCGGCGGCGTTCAGGATGTGGTTGTTCCGTATCGTGAGGTCGCTCGAAGCGGCGGTCGACGTCGACGCGCTGTGGACGCCGGTCGCGAAGCCGTTGATCATGTTTCCGGTGATGATGAGGTCGCTCGCCGCGTTCGCCTCGATCCCCGTGCCCATGCCGACGTAGCCGGTGCCCTGCGCGATCGAGTTGGACGTGATCCACCCGCTCGCTCCCGCGCCGCGCACGCCGCCGAGCGAGAAATCGAAGATGTCGTTGTTCTGCACGATCGTTCCGTCGCCGACGTTGTTCAGGTAGACGCCCCAGCCCGTGCAGTTGCCGATGAGCTCGTTGCCCTCGATGTAGGGGTGCCAGATGGCGCCGGCCGCGCCGATGCAGTAGACGCCATAGCCCGTCGCGTCGGTCCCCGTGCCGTCGAAGGAGTTGCCGGTGACGCGCGGCTGGGTGCCCGTCGTGCCGATGCCGTTGACGAGCACCCCAACGCGGAACCCCGAGATCGTGTTGCCGGTGAACATCGGCTGGCCGGCGCTGTACACGCAGTAGATCGCCGTCGCGTTCGCGCTGACGACCGGGGTCGTCCGGATCGTGCAGTCCTCGATCGTCGGGGCCGCGTACTCGCAGTAGATGCCGTAGACGTTGTTGTCCTTGCACTCGAGGATCGAGCAGCGGCGGATCACCGGGTCGCACGATGCCACGTAGATGGCGTAGTCGTCGTAGTAGGCCGTGTTGCCGCCGTAGCGGAACTCGCAGTGCTCGATGAGGTTGTCTCCGTTGGCGATGCGGAGATAGCCCCAGTCGCCCGGCACGCCGGCCGAGGGGCCGTCGCCGTTGCTGTCGCCGCCCGCCGTGTCGTCTCGCCAGGAGGTGAAGATGACCGGGTCGGCCGCCGTGGCGCCGAGCGCGAGGAGGCCGTTCAGGTAGAAGATCCTGTCGAGGCTCACCTTGATGACCAGGCCGGCGGGGACGGCGAGGGTGTCGCCGGCGTTCACGATGAAGTTGTCGATCAGGACGTAGGGCCAGCCGCGCCCCTCGATGTCGTTCCAGGCGAGGTTGCCGTCGGTGACCCCCTTCACGCCGATCGCGTGCATGCAGGTGCCGCTCACCGTGTTGCTCGCGTACGAGGGCCAGGCGCTTCCCACGTGGACGAAGGGGTAGCGCTCGCCGACGGTCGCCGTGTGCGAGATCGTGTTGCTCGTGATCGTCGGGCGGCACCGGTAGCTCTCGATGCCGTACGCGAACGAGGACACCTTGTTGCCCGTGACGACGACGTTCGCGCTCTCGTGGCAGTAGATGCCCCGCCCCGCGCCGCCGCCCGAGACGACGTTGGCCGAGAGAGTCGCCGCCGTGCCGAGCGAGCAGCCGATGCCGTTGCCATAGAGCGTGGCGATCGTGTCCGCCGAGATCTCGGGGGCGGTCGAGCCGGCGCAGCGGATGATGAAATCCGACCCGCCGTTCCAGAGGCAGGTGTCGTCGATCCGGTTGCCCAGGGCGACGGCGCCCGACGAGACGTCGTCGAGCTGGATGCCGCGGACGAAGGCGAAGGTGCCGGTGAACTCGATCCGGTTGAAGCGGATCCGTGGCGAGCCGCCCGTGGCGTGGATCGCCGTGACGTGCTTCGTCGGCGAGAGGCCCTCGGCCACGATCCGGTTGTGCTCGACGATCGGCGAGCCGCCCTCGCAATAGATCCAGTCGCCGTACTCGTATCCCGACTCGATACGGCAGTAGCGGATCACGGGGTCGCCGCCGGCAACGTAGAGGACGGCGTCGACGTCGTCGGTGCTGCCGCCGAAGTAAAACTCGCAGAACTGGATGACGTTCCCCGTGCCGACGATCCGGACCTGGCCCCAGTCGCCCGCCTCGCCCGCCGACGGGCCGTCGCCGTTCGTGTCGCCGCCGACCGCGTCGTCGCGCCAGGAGGTGAAGACGACCGGGACGGTCGAGGTGCCCTGCGGGAAAAGCACGCCCTCCACGACGATGCTCGCGCCGGCACCCACCTTGACGATCACGCCGGCCTCGATGGCGAGGGTGACGCCGGGATCGATCGTGAGGTCGCCCGTCACGAGGTAGACGATCCCCGAGTACCACGTCGTGTTCTCCGTGATGTGCCCGCTCGCCACGTTCTGCTCGAGCACGGCGGAGGCCGCGGCGGCGTCGACCAGGCCGGCGCCGAAATCGCTGTCCTTTCCGGGCGCGCCGAGGTCGATGGCCGTCGCCTGGAGGATCGAGTCGAGCCGGGCGGGCAGGAGGTTCGGGTCCTGCTGGAGGAGGAGCGCGGCGACGCCGGCCGTGAGTGGCGCGGCGTAGGATGTGCCGGACACGTCGTCGACGTACCCGCCACCGGGCGCCGTGGTCCGCAGGCTGTCGCCCGGCGCGGCGAGGTCGGGCTTGACGAGCCCCGGCGGATACGGGTGGTCGAGGTAGGGGGAGACGGTCTCCCAGCTCACCGGGCCCTCGCCGCTGCCGAGGGTGTCGGGGGCCGGATCCCAGATCGCGTCACTCTTCGTGACGGCGCCGATCGTGATGACGCCGCTTTCGTTGCCGGGGGCGGTGGGGGAGGGGACGTCGCCTGGCGTCGGGATGTTCGCCGGTACGGGAGCCGAGAGGTCGCCCCGTCCGTCGCCGGCCTCGGCGACGATCGTGGTGCCGAGAAGCGAGGCGGCGCGACAGGTCTCGCGCCAGCCGCGGCGGTCCGCCGCCGCGACGCCGAAGCTCATGTTGATGACATCGGCGCCGTTCTCGACGGCGTACTGGATCGCCTCGAAGCAGTCCATGTCGTCGATCGCGGAGAGATCCTCGAAGGCCTTGCAGATCATGATCCGGCTGCCCGGGGCGGCGCCGGTCGCCGAGCCGGCCGTGCCGTCGCCGGCGACGCAGCCGGCCACCCGTGTGCCATGGCCGTCGAAGTCGGCGATCTCTTCCGTGCGGCCGGCGAAGTCGTAGCCGTGAACATCGTCGACGTACCAGTTGCCGTCATCGTCGAGGCCGTTCCCCGGGATCTCGCCGGGGTTGGTCCAGAGACGCCCGGAGAGGTCGGGATGCGTCTCGTCGACGCCCGTGTCGAGGATGGCGACGACGACCCCCTCGCCGGTCAGCCCGGCCGCCCAGAGCCCCGTCACGCCGAGTCGCCCGAGGGCCCAGGAGGTGTCGTCGGCCATGGGGGCGTACAAACCGCCCCGGCCGTTCCGGGCCGCGGGGCCGGCCGCCGCGTTCGCGGCGGCCCGATCGGTGGAGACGACGCAATCGACGCCCGGCAGCAGGGCGATCCCGTCGACCGCCTCCGCCCGCACGTCGGCGACGACGGCGCCGGCGATCCAGAGCGGGCGCACGTTCCGGACCGAACCCGCCTCGACGAGGGGACGCAATTCGCCCACGAGCGCATCGAGTTCGGCGAGGACCGTTTCGCGATAGCGCGGAACGAGGAGTCGCCGGCCGGCGCGCCCGGTGATGGCGGCGATCTCGCGCTCGATGGCGCGGACGCCGGCACGGTCTGCATGGATCATGACGCTCGTGTACCCGTCGTTTGCCGCCTCGCCGGCCGCGCGCGCGCCCGGGGGGACGAGCGCGAGGACAGCGAAAAGCAGGGCGAAACGCACGATTCCCCCGCGCGAGGCGTTGATGCTGGTCACGGTATACCTTCCGTTCGATCGGTTCATCGGGTCCCCTGATATGACGTCGTTCCCGGGCGTGCCGCATGATTCCCCGTCGTTCCGTACACACGCCGGCGGCCGTCCGGTGAATACCTGACAATTGCAAACGGTATACCACCGCTCGGAGGATTGCCACGTCTTTTCCAGGCGCGGATTTCGCTGGCCTCGCGGGCGGCCGCCCGGGTATCGTGGGTGGTGTCGTCCGCCGGCGCCCGCAGGTCGTTTCTTCCGGTTTGGGAGACCGCGCCATGGCATCGTTCGTTTTCGCCACGCTGGGCACAACGGGGGCCCTCTACCGGTACTTCTCCCTGCTCGCAGGGGAGCTCGCCGCCCGCGGCCATCGCGCCGCGCTCCTTCTCGACGGGCGGCGACGGGATCTCGTCGCCCCGGCGGGAAACCCGGCGATTTTCTCCTGGCCCTCGGCGAGCCCGACGCGCCTCGCCGACGCGCGGTTTCTCCACCGCCTGATCCATGAGCGCCGCGTCGACTGCCTCGTGGGCAATTTCACCGCGGTGAACCTCTGCATGATCGTCGGCCGGCTGGATTGCGTGCCGGCGCGAGTGGCGTGGGGGCACACCCTCACAAGCCAGATACGGATGGATACCGCCGTCGCAGGGGTGAAGCGCCGGCTCCTCGATCTGCGGCGCCGGGCCGTGCTTTGCCTGGCGACGCGGATCGTCGCGAACAGCGCGGCGACACGCGAGGATCTCATGCGCTCGTACGGCGTCTCGCCGGCGAGAATCGAGGTCCTTCATTTCGTCCTGCCCGATCCGCTCGCGGGTTCCGCGCTCCCGCGGGGGCGCTCGATCGTGTACGCGGGGCGGCTCGCCCCGAGCAAGGGGGTGGACGTGCTCGTTCGCGCGATCCCGGACGTTGTCGCCGCGCACCCGGAGACGACGTTCGAAATCGCCGGAGACGGGCCGGAGCGGGCGGCTCTCGAACGGCTCGCCGATTCACTCGGCGTGCCGGGTGCATGCCGTTTCCACGGCGCCGTTTCGATCGATCGCGTCTACGAGCTCATGGCCGCCGCGGCCGTCCAGGTGTCGCCGAGCATCCACGAGGCCTTCGGGCTCGTCAATCTCGAGGCCCACGCCGTCGGCACCCCCGTCGTCGCCTCGGACACGGGCGGGATCCCCGCGGTCGTCGCGGACGGCGAGACGGGGCTCCTCGTGCCCCCGGGCGATCCGGCCGCCCTCGCGGCTGCGGTGAACCGCCTCCTCGGGGACGACGCCCTCCGCGAACAAATGGGCCGGGCGGCCCGCAGGCGGTACGAGGAGCGTTTCGGCCCCGATCGCATCGGCCGGCACGCCGATCTCTTCGAGGGATTCCTCCGCAACCCGCGGGAGACCGGCGCGGAGACGAGCGGCGAGCGGCAAACCGGCGCGGAGACACCCGCCGGCCCAGGCGACGGGCACGGCGGGCACGAATGATGCAAGCGATTCCGGGGGAAAGGAGTACGCCATGCATCCAGGACTGATCGGCGGGATCGCGGGCGCCGCGATCGGCCTCGCCGGCGGCGTCGTCGGCACCTGCTGCAGCATCCGGAACACCGGGGGCCCCCGCGAGCGGGCCTTCGTCATCCGCGCGAGCGCCGTGCTGTGGATCGCCGGCCTCCTCTTCCTCGCCGCGCTCCTCCTGCTGCCCTCGCCCTGGCGGTTTCTCGTGTGGATCCCCTGGGCGATCGCTTTCCCCCTCGGCCTCGCGAGGTGGAACCGCGTTCAGCGGCGGATCCGCGAAAAGGAGTCGCCGGGCGCCTGTTGACGGGCCGCGCCAGGCGCGTGCTATACTGCCCCGGGGCGGCCGCCGCGCCGGCGCCCGCCGTTACCGCAGGGGAGATCGAATGCCCGGATTCCTCGCGGCGATCCTGTCGCTGCCGCATCTCGCGCTTTACCGCACCTCGCGGGCCCGCGCCGCGATCGACCGCGACGTCACCCGCTGGCTCGACGTGATCGAGGGCCCGGACCGCGGAACGGTCCCGGCCGCCCGGGCGCTGCCCCGGCTCCTCGCCCGCCACCGGGCCTTCCGCAACCTCCTCTACTACCGGCTCCTGATGGAGCATCGCCCGCTCCGGCGGCCGCTCGTCGCGATCGCGCGTCTCTTCTGGCGACCGGAGCCGACCCTGCATCTCGTCTGCCCCGAGATCGGCCCCGGATTCTTCATCCAGCACGGCTTCGCCACGATCGTCGCCGCGCGCCGGATGGGGGCCGACTGCTGGGTCAACCAGCAGGTGACGATCGGCTACACGAGCGCGACCGACACGCCGACGATCGGCGACCGGGTGAAGATCACGGCGGGGGCGAAGGTGCTCGGCGGCATCACCGTGGGCGACGACGTCGTGGTCGGGGCGAACGCCGTCGTCCTCCGCGACGTCCCCCCCGGCTGCACCGTCGCCGGCGTGCCGGCCCGCATCGTCCGCCGCGGCGGCGAGCGGGTAAACGAACCCCTCTGATCCGCCTCGCGGGCACGGGCCGACCCGCAGCCGCGCCCTCGGTCATGCCCCCTCCGCGTTCAGGTTCGCCCGCGTCCCGCCCGCGACCCGCCGCCGCGCCCGCACGCCACCGGCGACCAGCCGCTTCCCGCGCTGGCAATCCGCGCCGCGATCTGCTATCATGCACTCCGCCATGGAGATCGTGAACGCTGCATTCTTCGACCATTTCATCAATCCGCGGAACGTCGGCGAGATCGACGACCCCGACGGCGTCGGCCTGTGCGGCGACGAATCCTGCGGGGACTGGCTGCGCGTGACGATCCGCGTCGAGGCGGGCGCGATCGCCGGCATCCGTTTCCGATGCCGGGGCTGCTCCTCGGCGATCGCCACCTCGAGCGCGATGACCGAACTGGCCGAGGGACGCTCCCTCGACGAGGCGTACGCGGTCACCGCCGACGAGATCGAGGAGGCGGTCGGCGGGCTCGACGAGGAGAAGCGGCACTGCTCGCTCCTCGGCGAGGGGGCGCTCAGGGCCGCCATCGACGATTGCCGACGCCGGCAATCAGGCATTTCTTAAAATTTTTGCAATAATGTGTCGTTCCGTTTGGCCGTGGGCGATGGTTTACGTTATATTAGTACCGCTGTTTTCCGGGCGATCGATACACGTTGGCAACGGCATGTCGTACTGCCGGACGATATGAAAGGAGTCGAGTCATGGACGACGTTCGAATGCGTCACCAGGACACCAAATGCGTGCACGGGAGTGACCTTCACGACGAGCGCGGAGCCGTCGTAACCCCCATCTACCAGACCTCCACCTTCAAGTTCAGGGATGTCGACCACGGCGCCGCTCTTTTCGCCGGGACCGAGCAGGGGTACATCTACACCCGTGTCGGCAACCCGACGATCGAGGGCTGCGAGAAGGCCGTCGCCGTGCTCGAGAACGGGTTCATGGGGCTCGGCTGCGCCTCCGGGATGGCCGCCTGCCACCTCGTCTTCGCCACCTTCCTCGGCAAGGGCGACCACGTGATCTGCAGCGAGGCGGTCTACGGGCCGGTCACCGCGCTGCTCGGCTCGGTGATGAGCACGTTCGGCGTCGAGGCCGATTTCGTCGACACGAGCGACCTCGCCGCGATCAAGGCCGCGATCAAGAAGAACACGAAGCTCATCCACATCGAGACGCCCTGCAACCCGACGATGGTCGTCTCCGACATCGCCGCGATCGCCGAGCTCGTTCACAAGCACGGCGCGCGGCTCTGCGTGGACAACACCTTCATGAGCCCGATCCTGCAGAAGCCCCTCGATCTCGGGGCCGACATCGTCCTGCACTCGATGACGAAGTTCCTCAACGGCCACGCCGACGTCGTCGCAGGCATGGTCGTGGCGAAGACCGAGGAGGATTTCTGCACGCTGCGCGACACGCACATCAAGATCGGCGGCTGCATGGATCCCTTCAACGCCTTCCTCGTCGCCCGCGGGATCAAGACCCTCGCCATCCGGGTGGAGCGCCACTGCGCCAGCGCGATGAAAATCGCCGAGTTCCTCGACGACCACCCGAAGGTCGAGCGCGTCATGTACCCCGGCCTGCCCGATCACCCGCAGTACGAGACGCACAAGAAGCAGGCCTCGGG
Source organism: Candidatus Krumholzibacteriota bacterium (assembly GCA_016931295.1). NCBI lineage: Bacteria > Candidatus Krumholzibacteriota > Candidatus Krumholzibacteriota bacterium. Next base: position 6,553 of record JAFGEZ010000038.1, on the reverse strand, counting down.
CCCCGGCGGGCTGATCTCCTTCGAACTGAAGGGCGGTCTCGAGGCGGGCAAGGTCCTGATGAACAACGTCAAGCTCTGCACGCTGGCCGTGAGCCTCGGCGGCGTCGAGTCGCTCGTGCAGCACCCGGCCTCGATGACCCACTCGGGCATGAGCCCCGAGGCGCGCGCCACGGCGGGGATCACCGACGGGCTCGTGCGTATCTCCGTGGGGATCGAGGATGTCGACGAGATCATCGCCGACCTCGATCAGGGGATGGCGCTCATCGGCTCGTCCTCAACGGCGGAGACCTCCGATGCTCTGGAGACCGAGCGCACCGACGCCTGAAGAGATCGCCGACAGGCGGAAACACCACGGCGAACGGCTCGCCGTCTACCGCGACGAGGGGCATGACCGCGAGGCGGCGATGCGGTTCGTCGTGGATTCGGCGGGGCAGATCCGTCCGCCCGTCCTCGACGTGGGGACGGGGCAGGGCCTCGTCGCGATGGAGCTGGCCCGGCGCGGCCTGCCCGTGGCGAGCGTCGACGTGGAGGAGGAGTATCTCCGGGTCGCCCATCTCAACGCGGTCGCAGCCGGGCTCGACCACTTCATCGAGTTCCATCTCTACGAGGGAGGCGCGCTGCCCTTCGAGGACGGCTCCTTCGGCCTCGTTACCGCGGTCAACGTTCTCCATCACCTCGAGACCCCCGAGGGGATCATCCGCGAGGCGGCGCGCGTGCTGTTCCCCGGCGGGAAGCTCCTTCTCGCCGAGTTCACCGAGGAGGGCTTCGAGATCCTCGAGCGGATCCATCGGCGGGAGGGGCGCGGACACCCGCGGCTCAGCTGCGCCGAGATGGACGGGATCGCCCGTTTCATGTCGACGGTGAACCTCCGGTGCGACGAGCGGGACAGCCGCTTCCAGGAATACGTGATGCTGGCCGTCAAGTACTAGACGGCCGACTGCCCGATACGAGATCGTTCACGGCCCCGTCCACCCGGACGGGGCCGTTTTTCACGCGCGCCGGCTGTGTCATCGTACCGGTTCCGGCGGTCTGAACATGTACCGGCCGTTTCCGTTACGCGGGGGCCGCACAGACGACAACCATGCGCAAAGGAGCACGCGTGAGACGATCCATCATCTGCGCCGGTCTGGCGGCTGCGATCCTCGCTCTCCCGGTTGGCATGCGCGGCGACGAAAACCGGCTGCGGCAACTCTCCCGCGATCTCCTCGAGCAGAGCAGGGGCGCGCGCGAGACGGCGCTCCGCGCCGCAAGCTCGCGCGGGCTCGCCGTCGCCGGCGTCGATGCGGGCGGGCGGGAGTTCTCGCTCCAGGCGCTCGGCCCCGGCGAGATCCCCGTCTACTACATCACCGAGAACGTCGACGCGGCGGCCACGACGCGCACCGACGAGGTGCACGGCGCGATCGGGGGCGGCACGGGATTCGTCTTCGGGATCTGGGACGCCGGCAAGATCGGCATCACCCACGAGGATTTCCGGCGCCCCGATTTGTCGACGCGGGTCTCCTGGGAGGACGCGGGCAACCCGGACATCAGCATCCATTCGACGCACGTCGCCGGCACGCTCATCGGCGACGGCTCGAGCAACGCCCTCGCCCTGGGGATGGCCTGGGACGCCGAGCTCGCCGCGTACTGCAACGACGACGACATCGCCGAGATGGCCGCCGAGGCGGCCGGCGGCATGGTCCTCTCCAACCATTCCTACGGGCACATCCAGGGCTGGTACTACGGCGACCTGCACGACGACGGCGTCACCGAGTACAACTGGTACTGGTACGGCAACACGCTCGTTTCGGGGGTCGAGGACTACCGCTTCGGCTCCTACAGCGACATCTCCGCGCAGGTGGACAGCATCGCCGGCGAGGCCCCGGACTATCTCATGGTCTGCTCTGCCGGCAACCACCGCTGGGAGAACGTCCCCTACCCGGGATGCCTCCACTACGTGTGGAACCAGGGGCTCGGCTACTGGCAGTGGAGTTCGGCGACGCGCGAGATGGACGGCGGGATCGACGGGTACGACTGTCTCGGCGACGGCTGGAAGACGGCGAAGAACGGCCTCACCGTGGGGATGGTCGCCGACCTCGAGGAATACACCGGGCCGGGATCGGTCTCCATGATGGACTACTCCTCCTGGGGGCCGACCGACGACGGGCGGATCAAGCCCGACCTCGTCGGCAACGGCGACGACGTCTACTCGGCGATCGGGCTCCACGACGGGCACGACCGCCTCACCGGCACGTCGATGGCCTCGGCAAACGTCGCCGGCTCGCTCGCCCTCCTCGAGGACTGGTACGTCGACAACCACGGCGGCCCGATGCGGGCGGCGACCCTGAAGGCGCTCGCCCTCTGCACGGCCCGCGAGGCGGGGACGTACGACGGCCCCGACTACCGGTTCGGCTGGGGGCTCTTCGACGCGAAGGCCGCGTACGATCTCCTCCTGGCGGACCTCGACGGGGGCCGGGGGATCGTCCGCGAACTGACCCTCGACGAGGGGACCCCGATCGTCATGCATTACCGGGCGACCGCGGCGCAGCCGCGCGCGACGATCTGCTGGAACGACCCGCCCGGCTCGCCGACCGGCATCGCACTGAATCCGACCGTCCCGCAGCTCGTCAACGACGTCGAGCTGATGCTCGAGCGCGGCGGCGCGTTCCACTACCCGTGGATCCTCGATCCGTTCAATCCCGACGCCGGGGCCCTGCGGGCCGCGAACCACCGGGACAACGTCGAACGGGTGGACGTCGACGGCGCGGGCATCGGCGACCGCTACGCCCTGTGGATCTGGAACAACGGCCTCCTCGCGGGCGGTTCGCAGGACGTCTCGCTCGTCGTCTCCGGGCTCGCCCTCGTCACGACGTGGTTCGTCGACGACGACGGCGGCGCGGACTTCGAGACGATCCAGGGGGCGCTGAACGTCGCCGCGGCGGGCGACACGATCGTCGTCATGCCCGGTTTCTACGACGAGCACGACCTCGTCGTCGACAGGTCGCTCGTCGTCACGGCCCCCGGCGGCCCCGGCGAGACGTCGGTCGACGCGGGCGGGCTCGGGCGCTGCTTCCGCGTGGAGAGCGAGGCGGACGCCGTGACGATCGAGGGCTTCACCTTGACCGGCGGCTCGGCCGACGGCGCGGGCGAGGCCGGCTACGGCGGCGCCCTCTTCTGCGCGAGCCCCTCGGCACGGATCGCCGACTGCCGGATCCTCTCCTGCGAGGCGGCCCTGCGGGGCGGCGGCCTCTATCTCGCCGGCGGCGCCTCCGAGATCGATGCCTGCACGATCGAGGATTGCCGCTCGGCCGCCGGCGGCGGCATCTACGCGTACTACGGCGCGCCGCACATCCACGACGCGGCGATCGCCGGCTGCGCAGCCGGGAGCGTCGGCGGCGGTCTCTGCCTCTACCACGCCGGGGCGGACATCGAATACGTCCTGCTCGACGCCGACAGCGCCGCCGCCTCCGGCGGAGGGATCGCCGTCTACGGCGCGAGCCCCGGCATCTCGCGGTGCACGATCGTCTCCTGCCACGCCCCGAACGGCGGCGGCATCTTCGCCGGGACCGACGCCTACCCTGCCGTCGCCAACGCGATCGTCGCCCTGTCCACGGCGGGGGAGGGGATCTGCGGCGCGGCCGGCGTCTCCGGCGCGACCGTCTCCTGCTCGGACGTCTGGGGGAACGCCGGCGGCGGCTACGGCGGGAGCGTCACGGACCGCACCGGCATCGACGGGAACATCGCCGCCGATCCGCTCTTCTGCGACGCCGCCGGCGGCAACCTCGGCCTGCAGGGGATCTCTCCCTGTCTCCCGGCGAACAACGCGTGCGGCGAGCTGATGGGCCTGTTCGGGCAGGCCTGCCATTCGCGGAGCCTCTGGTACGTGACGGTTGCCGGCACGGGTGACGCGCCGACGATCCAGGCGGCGATCGACTCCGCCTTCGCCGGCGACACCGTCCTGGTGGCGGCGGGCACGTACACGGGCGCCGGCAACCGCGACGTCGAGTTCCGCGGCAAGGGGCTCCTCGTTCTCTCCGAGAGCGGCCGCGATCTCACGATCGTCGACTGCGAGAGCGCGCCAGGAGACAACCACGCCGGGTTCCTCTTCGTCGCCGGCGAGGACAGCGCGTCGGTCCTCGACGGCTTCACCGTCACCCGCGCCTCTCTCGCCGGCGTTCGCGGCGACGGGGCGAGTCCCGTCGTACGACACTGCCGCTTCGTCGACAACGACGAGACGGACTATTTCGGCCCCGGCGGCGGGATGCGCTTCGAATGGGGAAGCCCCGCCGTCCGCTGGTGCGTTGTCGAGGACAACGAGTGCAACTCGGGCGCGGGAGGGATCTCGGCCGTGAACGCCGAGCTCCTCCTCGAGCACTGCACGATCGAAGCAAACACCGGCGCGGATTGGGGAGGCGTCGGCCTCGCGGGCGGCGCCGCGCGGGAATCGACGATCCGCGACTGCACGCTCGCCGAAAACGCCGGCGGCGTCTGGGGGGGCGGCGTCTTCGCCGGGACCGACCATCACCTGGTCGTGGAGGACTCGCGGATCACGGGCAATCATGCAGAACTCGGCGGCGGCGGCGTGATGGCCGGCGGCGGGCTCGCGATCTCGAACACGGTCGTCGCCGGGAACGCCGTCGCCCTCGAGGGCACCTCGTGGGGGGGCGGCCTGCGCGTCTCCGGCGCCTCGACGATCTCGAACTGCACGATCGTTTCAAACGAGTCCGCCTTCGCCGGGAGCGGGATCCACATCGGGCCGGTCGGCACGGACGATCCGGTCGTCGTCGAGAAGACGATCGTCGCCTTCAACGGCGGGGGCGGCTGCGGGATCTGCGTCGACGGCGAGGTCGGCGGCTGGGACGTCACGGTCGCCTGCTCCGACGTCTTCGGCAATGCCGGCGGGGAGTACGCCGGCGATCTCGAGGACCAGACCGGGCTGGACGACAATTTCTCCGAGGCCCCCCTCTTCTGCGACACCCTCGCCGGCGACTTTCACCTCTTCGACGATTCCCCGTGCGCGCCGGCCCACGCCCCCTGCGGCGAGCTCGTCGGCGCCCTCGCCGTCGACTGCGAGGAGGCGCCGGATCTCGTCGTCACCGCCCTCTTCGCGGACGGGACGCACCTCGATCCGGGCGAGGAGATCCTCTTCACCGTGACGGTGCGGAACGACGGCATCGGCGCGGCCGACACCTTCGCGATCGGGTTCTACCGCGATCGCTCGACGGCGCCCATGATCCGATCCACCGCGACCCTCGACACGCTCGTCGCGGGGCTCGCCGCCGGCGATTCGGTCACCTGGACGGCGGGGCCGATGACGAGCGCCGACTTCGGCGTCTGGGAGAGCTGGTTTCTCGCCGACGCAAACGGAGCGGTGCGCGAGGGCGACGAGGAGAACAACGCGGCCGGCCCCGTGACGGTCACCTGGGGCGTGCCGGGCGAACCCGGCTGGCCCGCGGCGGGGTTCGCCCCGGTTCGCACGGCGCCGGCCCTGGCGAACATCGACGACGATCCGGCGACCCTCGAGACGATCGTCGGCGACGACGGCGGGCTCCTGCACGCCATCCGCGCCGATGGCGGTCCCCTCTCGGGCTGGCCCGTCTCGCTCGGCGACTCGATCGTCGCCGCCCCGGCCGTGGGGAACGTCGTCGGCGACTGGCGCCCCGAGGTGGTCGTCGGCACGGTGGACGGCTTTCTCCACCTGGTGGAGAGCGACGGGACCGTCGTCCGGTACATCAAGACGTACATCCGGATCGGCAACGCCGTGACGCTCGCCGACCTCGACGACGACGGCCTGTGCGAGATCATTCTCCCCCAGTACGAGGAGGGCGGCGAATGCCGCCTCCGCGTGTTCAAGGGAAGCGGGGAGGAATGGACCGCGGGCTGGACGGAGCCGGTGTACAAGGTCAACGGCGGCATCACCGAGGCGGCCGTCGGCGACGTCGACAACGACGGCGACCTCGAGATCGCCGTCGTGACGTGGGGGTACACGTCGCCGGGCATCCATTCGCGGCTCGACCTGCTGAGCCACGACGGCTCGGTCTACGGCGCCGGGTGGCCGGCGACGATCGACACGGTCGTCGTCGCGCCGCCGGTCATCGGAGAGATCTCGGCAGCGGCCGCGGGGCTCGAAATCGTCGTCGGCGCGCTGAGCGGCGAGGTCTTCGCCGTCGATCCCTCGGGGGCGTTCGTCTGGCCCACGGCCCCGCGGGTGCCGGGGATGATCGAGACCTCCCCGATCATGGTCCAGGGGGACAAGGATGAACAGCAGGAGGTCGCCGTCACGTCCTCCTGGTGGCAGTCCGCGCCACCATTCGGATACTGGACCGGCCGGGTCAGCCTCGTCGACGACGACGGCTCGGTCCCGCCCGGCATGCAGGTCTCGGTCGGATCGTGGTCGCTGGCGAGCGGTCCGGTGCCCTCGCCGATCTCCTTCGACGAATCCTTCTCGGCGGCGGGACCGAGGTATCGCGTCTATTCGTGGTGGTTCCGCAACGGGGACGGTCTCGAGGCCTTCCCGCTCTCGATGGCGGGAAACATCCGCGCCGCCATGGCCGCCGGGGACATCGACGGCGAC